>NZ_JAKGBH010000001.1:0-201144 GCF_021532515.1 Pseudoalteromonas sp. PAST1
ATGCTATGTTTGTTCATGCTAGCCTCTGCTGTTTAGTTATTTGACAAACTAATTATGGCTCTGGCTTTGTCATTAAGCTAACCCACGAAAAGCGGAGGCTAGCACCGTGTGGGAGTCATTATGTCTAAAAAGTCATGGGAAACAGCATTGATCAATTCGCGTTGGCTTTGATTCCGGTTATGAAGTGCTAATGCCATGTTATCAAAGGTATCGCCAATGCTCTTTAGCAGGCTAAAACGTGTGAAGTGCACTTGTGCTGTAAAGTCGGCGTTAGATATTTTACTACTGGCTTTGCGTAGCTTATTTAAGTCAAACAGCAGTGGACCTGTAAAAATCACCACAGCTAAGGCAAGGCTAGAGTAAAACAGTAGGCTCACTAAAGACTGATAACCCTGATCAGCAGGCTGGCTGTAGGGGCCTATGCTTAATAGGGTCTGTCTATCATCTGCAAGCTTATGAAAGTAAACATTGTTATTGGCATCGTTAACACTAATTACCTGATCTGCTAAAAGTGATGCCTGTAATTGTTCACCAAGGTAAAAGTTTGCAAGAGGTGTGTGTTTAATATCAGGGTTATTGGGCGTAAGGCTTAAGATGCTCTCTGCTAATTGCTGTTCTGTACTGTAGCTCGGTGGGTTTGGAAAATAGGTTTCTAGTAACCAAGCGGCACTCCCTAGACAAACTGCTAGCGTTAAATACAAATAGCAAAATAGGCGTAGCAAACTGCATTAGCCCCATGCTTGTGGAGAAAAAATATATCCTTTGCCCCAAACGGTTACAATTTTTTGTGCTGGCACCGCTTCGTCACCGAGCTTTTTGCGTAAGCGGCTAATGCGGCCATCGATAGTGCGGCTTTGACCATCGTATTTACGGCCAATGGTGCCATCAAATAATTGGTCTCGACTGACCAACTGACCCGCTGATTGAGCTAGTTGGATCAGTATTTCGAACTCTGCACTGGTTAGTTCAAGTGGTTGGCTATACAAGTAAGCCTCGCGCTGAATGGTATTAATGCTTAAAGAACCAAAGCGAATGTTATGGGCGTTGTGAGTGGTACTTGTTGGCTTTACAGCTAGGCTGCGGCGAATGGTATTGTTAATTCGCGCTAATAAAATTGACGGGGAAACGGGTTTGGTTAGGTAATCATCGGCGCCTAGTTCAAGGCCAGTGATATGATCGACTTGGCTCTGCCTTGCAGTCATAAAAATAATGGGTGTATCTTGGGCTTGTTTTAGCTCTTTAAATACCTCAAAACCATCTTCTGAACCTAATCCGATATCTAGCAAAATTAAATCGTATTTCTTACTACTTGCTTGGTAACAAGCATGGCAACCACTGTCAAAATGTTCAATGATATAACCATGATTACTTAAATAATTAGAAACTAGCTGGGCAAGTTTTAAATCATCTTCAATGTATAAAATAGTATGCTGGCTCATCAAAAAATACTCCATGCGATATCACGACGACGTTTTTTTACGTGCTGGTGGAATAAACTAATTTCAGTGCTTTCTAAGGGTTCGAGCTGTTCGCTGAGTAGCTCTAACACAATGTTGCGATTGTTTTGCACTGTGATTGCAAAGTTCTGTCCTTGGCTTGGTTTATGGCAGAATAGTCTAATTTGTTGATCAGTAACGCGAATGCACACTGTTTTGCTGACTTCGGTGTACCAATTAATCGAGACATCCATCACACAGTCTTGCTCTGCCGTCACACAGTTTTCTGGTGATACTTCAATGTAGCCTGCTTTTGCGAATGTGCTGTCGATATATACGAGGCTACAGATAAGTAAAAATGAGAGAAGCTTGCTAAGTAACATCATTAGAAATTCCATGCAAAGCCAGCATAAAAAGACAGTAAGTTGCTGTCATTGATAAGGGGGCTATCGGCGATACCTGATGATAAGCGTTGGTATTTTATATCGCTTATAAATTGCCATTGTTGATTAAACTGATATTGGTAACTGGCTTTTAGATTGTATTTTTGACTAGAGTGACCTAAAAAAGGGCTAAATCCAGCGCCCATTTCTTGCAAAGCACTACCATAGTAGTAATCCACTAAACCAGCACTTAAATGCTGTAACTCTACGCCGAGCAAAACCAGATGTTGATCAAATAAAAACAAGCGCTGTGCAGACAATGCGCCTTGTAACCCTTTGTGATAGTTGGTGAGTTCCATTGACCAATACGCGCTAAAACGCCAGTTTTGCCAGTCAACGATTGCTTCAATACCGCTCATGGCCGACAGTTTACGTTTTGATATTTTAGTAATATCACCGCGGCGTTTTATCACCACTGGTGTTTCGACACCTGAACCGGGTGGTGGTGGCGTCATTGAGGGGCGACCGCTAGCTGCTCTAACCGCGGCTAATATAGCTGAATGCTTAGTAAAATATAGGCCATCCTCATTAAGTTGGGTGAATAACGACACTTGATAGTTATCGCCCCACACGGGGGTCCAAGCAAACTGAGTATTTGCAAATGAAAAGTCACCGGCAAATACCTCAATACGCGGTAGGGCATAAAGAGGAATATCGTCTTTTTTATAAACTGGGTTGGCGAGCTGACCATAGCCTAAGCTTACTCCAAGGCTTACTCCTTCATCTGCTAAATACGCAGAATCAGTGCTACTTGCCATTGGTGAAAGGCAAAATGCACTAATTAGAAATAAAACTCGTAGCCCAAGTGAGCAACTACCTAGAACAGTCACAAATAAACAACCTTAATGAAAAGAGTATTTAACATTAAGGTGTTAATGCAGGCTTGAACAATGAAATAATGTACCAAATTGTAGCAAGGTGAAACTCGAACAAGTGTAAATTAAATGTTCTAAAATAGTTAAATTGATATTAATTTCGTATTTTTAATGCGACTTTATTCCTGTAAGTTGTTTGTACCACTTTTGGTTAATAAATAAGGATAAATATATGAAAAAGGTATTAACAGCATTAGGTTTATTGCTTTCAGGCGCATTCTCTGTTCATGCAAGTGCGGATTCAATGGAGTGTTATGTCGATACGCAAGCGTATGACAAATATACACCAAACCGTTGTTTTGCATTGGTTTATGGGCAAACAAATGCAACAGCTGTATTTCGTGTAGTTGGCGATGGTTCAGCAATTGATAGTGTTATTTGGTCTAATGCGGCATCATCATGTGGTACATCAGGAACATCATGCTCATTCCAAATTCGAGCATTTAGATCTTATAAAGCTGAAGCGACTATTTTATATACGGATGGTCGCTGGAGTAAGGTCGCTGCAACTGCTTCATTCGAAGATGGTCGATAGCTTTTAATATTCGGCAATATCAATCCCGCAATGATAATTAATCATTTCGATAGGTTAAAGTAGTCGCTATCTGCGTTAAAAATGTGTTATTTACAACTGCATGGATGCAGAGTAATTGCCTAGAAATAGATCACTTAATTAAGCGAATTGATATAAAAAGGTTGGTTATTGGCCAACCTTTTCGTTTTTACAGTCTGCATGACATTTATTGAGTTGCCATTTTAGCTTCTTTTTGCGATATTATTTATATTATAATATTAACAGGAAGCTAATAAGATGACTCTGCCTAGTTCTCAATCTGCAAATGCTATTCGCATACTTGCTGTCGATGCCGTTCAACAAGCTAACTCTGGCCACCCTGGTGCGCCGATGGGTATGGCTGATATTGCAGCTGTATTGTGGCAAAACTTTCACCGTCATAACCCATTAAACCCAGACTGGTCTAACCGTGACCGCTTTGTGTTGTCAAATGGTCATGGTTCAATGCTTCAATATGCATTGTTACACCTAAGCGGTTATGACGTAAGCATCGAAGATATTAAGCAATTCCGTCAGCTTCACTCTAAAACACCGGGTCACCCAGAATACGGTTACACACCGGGTGTTGAAACAACGACAGGCCCATTAGGTTCTGGCATTGCTAACGCAGTTGGTATGGCAATCGCTGAAAAAACCTTAGCGGCGCAATTCAATAAGCCACAATTTGATATTGTTGATCACTTCACTTACTGCTTTATGGGTGATGGCTGTTTAATGGAAGGTATCTCGCACGAAGCATGTTCGCTGGCAGGTACATTAGGCCTAGGCAAGCTAATCGCATTTTGGGATGACAATGGCATCTCTATCGATGGTGAAGTAGAAGGTTGGTTCACCGACGATACACCTGCACGTTTTGAATCTTACGGTTGGCAAGTTATCCGTGATGTTGATGGTCACGATATGAATGCAATTGCGGGTGCAATCGAAGCGGCACAAAGCAACACCACGCAACCAACATTAATCTGTTGTAAAACAGTGATTGGTTTTGGCTCGCCAAATAAATCAGGTAGCCACGACTGTCACGGTGCACCACTGGGTCACGACGAAATCGCTGCTGTACGTGAGCAGTTAAACTGGCCACATCCAGCATTTGAAGTTCCACAAGAAGTTTATAACGAGTGGAATAATCAAGCGAAAGGCCAAGAGCTTGAAGGTGCATGGCAGCAAAAGTTTGCAGCTTATAGCAAAGCACACCCTGAACTAGCAAAAGAATACACACGTCGTGTTCTTGAAAAAGCATTACCAGCTAACTTCGCTGAATTAGCTGATGAGTACATTGCTAAATGCCAAGCCGACATGCAAAACATTGCGACACGTAAAGCATCACAAAATGCGATCACCTTCTTTGCTAACCAGCTTCCTGAACTAATGGGTGGCTCTGCTGACCTTGCTGGTTCTAACTTAACCTTATGGCCAGAAGCAAAAGGTTTACAAGATGCAGCTGATGGTAACTACGTGTTCTATGGCGTACGTGAGTTTGGTATGAGCGCAATCATGAATGGCATAGCATTACATGGTGGCTTTATCCCATTTGGCGCAACCTTCTTAATGTTTATGGAATACGCACGTAATGCCGTACGTATGGCTGCATTAATGAAAGCGCAGAGCATTTTTGTGTATACCCATGACTCTATCGGTCAAGGTGAAGATGGTCCTACTCACCAACCAATCGAGCAAATCGCTAATCTTCGCATGACACCAAACATGACTGCATGGCGTCCGTGTGATGAAACTGAAACAGCGGTAGCTTGGCGCCAAGCGTTATTAAAAGAAACAGGCCCAAGTTCACTGATCTTCAGCCGTCAGGGTACCAAAGCAATGGCACGTGATGCACAGCAAGTTGCTGATATTGCAAAAGGGGGTTATGTACTTGTTGATAGCGAACAAGCTGCAGAGCTTATCCTTATTGCAACAGGTTCTGAGGTAGAGTTAGCTGTGAATGCTGCTGCTGAGCTAAAAGCACAAGGCAAACAAGTTCGCGTGGTATCTATGCCATCAACGAATCAGTTTGATAGCCAAGATAAAGCATACCGTCAAAGCGTGTTACCAGCGGGTACACCTAAGATTGCTGTTGAAGCTGCACACCGTGACTTCTGGTTCAAGTATGTTGGCCAAGATGGTGATGTACTAGGCATGGACACATTTGGTGAATCAGCGCCTGGCGCAGTATTGCTTGAGCACTTTGGTTTCACAGTGGCAAATCTAGTTGCAAAAGCAAACGCATTACTTGCTGAATAAAATGACTGGTAAAAAATTATCGTAATCGCAACACGATAAGCCTGCTTTTACTAAAAGGCAGGCAATAAAAAAGCCCGCAAACTTTGGTTTGCGGGCTTTTTGCTGCTTAAACAATCGGTTTAAACTAGTTCACTTAAGATTGACTCTAGTTTCTCTTGGTCAATTGCGAATTGACGAATACCTTGGCTTAGCTTTTCAGTTGCCATAGCATCTTCATTCATTTCCCAGCGGAAAGCCTGCTCAGTCATGGCTGCTGGCGCTTCTGCTTTTTCAGTTGCTGGTAATAGTTTTTGAGTTAAAGGTGCCTCAGTTGCGGCTAGTTCAGCAAGTAACTTAGGGCTGATAGTTAAGCGGTCACAACCCGCTAATTCTTGGATTTCACCGATGTTACGGAAGCTTGCGCCCATTACAATCGTTTCGTAGCCGTGCTTTTTGAAGTAGTTGTAGATATGCGTTACTGACTTAACGCCCGGATCGTTAGCACCGTCGAAATCAGCGCTTGAATCTTGTGCTTTGTACCAGTCAAGAATACGACCAACGAATGGTGAAATTAGGTAAGCACCCACTTCGGCACAAGCACGTGCTTGAGCAAATGCAAATACCAGCGTTAGGTTACAACGGATACCTTGCGCTTCAAGTACTTTAGCCGCTTGAATACCTTCCCATGTTGAAGCAATTTTGATTAACACGCGCGATGTGTCGATACCTTGCTCTTTATATAGAGCAACAAGCTCAAGTGCTTTATCAACAGTTGCTTGAGTATCAAATGATAAACGCGCATCCACTTCTGTTGAAACTAAACCCGGCACTTGCTCCATTAATTTAGAGCCAATTAATACCGCTAGCTTATCAGCTGCTTTTGTTACAACTTCAGCTGCGTCACTGCTTTGTGCTTTTGCCCATGATACGGCTTCGGCAGCAAGTGGGCGATATTTCTCAATTTGAATCGCGTTTAAGATTAGTGATGGGTTTGTTGTTGCATCTTGCGGTTTATATTCGTTGATTGCTTCAAAATCACCCGTGTCAGCAACAACGGTTGTCACTGCTTTAAGTTGTTCTAATTGACTAGACATAGTTATCCCATTCTTATCATACAAAAGTTAATGTAGTGGCTTTAACCTATTATTTGTGCTGAAAAAACAATCTAATCTTCCAGAGAAACTGCGCAATAAATCGCCCGCCAGCAGCAAATAATCCTGTTAATAATATTTTTATAATACCTTTACAATCTGGTATTGTTGATATTATCATACAAATAAAGATAATGACTAACAATGTTAGTAAGCAATTAGTGAAAGGTAATTATGTCTCGTTATACGTTGGGATTAGACTACGGGTCAGACTCGGTAAGAGCATTACTCGTTGATGTTGCGACTGGTGAAGAACTTGCCAGCCATTTAGTAAACTACCCGCGCTGGGCACAAGGCTTATATTGTGACCCAAGTAAGGATCAGTTTCGTCAGCATCCACAAGACTATATTGATAGCCTTGTAGAAGTAGTAAATGGTCTATGGTCACAAGTTCCAGCGGGTACTGCAGACAAAGTAGTGGGTATGAGCTTTGATACAACTGGCTCAACGCCTGTGGCAATTAATAGCCAAGGTACACCACTGGCATTAACGGAAGAATTTGCAGAAAATCCAAATGCGATGTTCATTTTGTGGAAAGACCACACGTCTATTAAAGAAGCAAATGAAATCACTGCAGCTGCCACTAACAACGATGTGAACTACCTTTCACATATGGGCGGTATCTACTCTTCTGAGTGGTACTGGGCCAAAGCATTACATATTTTCCGCGTTGATAGCAGTGTAAAAGCAGCCACTTATTCATGGGTTGAACACTGCGATTGGATGACCGCGCTAATGTGTGGCACAACTCACCCTGAAGTATTAAAGCTAGGGCGTTGTGCAACGGGCCACAAACAAATGTGGAACGAGCAGTGGGGCGGTTTCCCACCAAACAGTTTCTTCAGCAATATCGATCCACTATTAGATGGTGTTGTTGATACGTTAAATGCAACGACAGAGCCAAGCGACCAAGTTGCTGGCAACTTAACTGCTGAGTGGGCCGAGAAGCTAGGTTTACCACAAGGTATCGTAATTGGTTACGGTGCATTTGACTGTCACATGGGCGCAGTAGCAGCCAATGTTCGTCCTGGCGTTCTAACTAAAGTAATGGGTACCTCAACCTGTGACATCACAGTAACGTCTAAAGAGCAACTAGGTGATACTTGCGTTAAAGGTATTTGTGGTCAAGTTGATGGCTCAGTGATCCCTGGAATGGTTGGCTTAGAAGCTGGTCAATCTGCGTTTGGTGATTTATACGCATGGTTCAAAAACCTAGTACTTTGGCCAACTCGCCAACTGACAAATCTATCTGACGCTGAACAAGCGTTAGTTAACAAGCTAGAAGATTCAATCTTAGTTGATCTATCAAAAGCGGCGGCAGCACTGCCTGTAACAAGCAACGATGTAACTGCGCTTGATTGGGTAAATGGTCGTCGTACGCCAGATGCTGACCAAAGCGTTGCCATGGCATTAACAGGCTTAAAAATGGGCACTGATGCACCTAAGTTCTTCAAAGCGCTTGTTGAAGCAACAGCCTTTGGCGCACGTGCTATCACTGAGCGTTTCCGTAGCGAAGGCGTGCCAATCGAGTCAGTGGTTGTTATCGGCGGTATTTCTAAAAAATCAGACTACGTAATGCAAACTTGTGCTGATGTTTGGAACTGTCCAATCGACGTTTTAGAAAGTGAGCAAAGCTGTGCATTGGGTGCGGCAATTATGGCTGCGGTTGCTGCGGGTGAGCACGCAACAGTAGCAGATGCTCAAAAAGTAATGGCGTCGTCAGTATGTCATCAGTACTTACCAAACCCAGAGCGCGTTGCTGTATATGACGAGCTTTATGCCAACTACCAAGCACTTGCAAGCTATGTAAACGGAGACAAAGCATGAGTTTTACTGAACTAAAACGTGAAGTCTATGAAGCGAACATGGAGCTGCAACGTCGTGGCTTAGTAATTTATACCTTTGGTAACGTATCGCAAATCGACCGCGACAAAGGCGTGATTGCGATTAAACCAAGTGGTGTATCGTACGACCAAATGAAAGCCGACGACATGGTGATCGTCGACCTTGAAAACAACATTGTTGAAGGGTCTATGCGTCCGTCTTCTGACACTAAAACGCATGTTCATTTATATCGCCACTTTGATGCAATTGGCGGTGTAACACACACGCATTCGACCTATGCAACTGCATGGGCGCAAGCAAAACAAAGCATTCCTTGCCTTGGCACAACTCACGCTGACTATGTACACGGTGATATCACCTGTACTCGTGAGCTAACCGATGAGCAAGTGAATGGCGATTATGAATTAGAAACCGGTATTCAAATTACTGATGCGTATCAAGACCGCGATCCGAAAGCTGCACCTATGGTGATTGTTGCGGGTCATGCGCCTTTCACGTGGGGTAAAGATGCCGCTCAGTCTGTATACCATGCCGCGCTACTCGAAGAGATTGCACGCATGGCGTATTTAACACGCACTTTAGATCCACACGCAGCTGAACTTAAAAAAGCAGTGATGGATAAACATTATCTACGTAAGCACGGTAAAAACGCGTATTACGGTCAGAGCAAATAGCAAGAATTTAGAGGATTATTAACATGACGACGATGACGAAAGAAGTCTGGTTTGTTACCGGCTCACAACATCTTTATGGTCCTAAGGTGTTAGAAACGGTTGCCAAAGACAGCGAAGCAATTGTAGCGGGCTTAAACAGCGAAGCGAACCTACCAGTAAACTTGGTATGTAAGCCTACCGTTAAGTCACCTGAAGAAATTCACGCTGTTTGCCAAGCGGCAAATACGGATCCTAACTGTGTTGGTTTAGTATTATGGATGCACACTTTCTCTCCTGCGAAAATGTGGATTGCCGGTCTAAGCGAATTACGTAAGCCTTGGTTACACCTTCATACTCAGTTCAATGCAGCCCTTCCTTGGTCTGACATCAACATGAACTACATGAATACGCACCAAAGTGCACACGGTGACCGTGAGTTCGGTTTCATCGGTACTGTAATGCGTAAAGAGCGTAAAGTTGTTGCAGGTCACTGGCAACGTGCTGAGGTACAACAGCAGCTAGATGACTGGTGTCGTGCGGCAAAAGGTTGGGCAGAAAGCCAAACACTTAAAGTTGCGCGTTTTGGCGACAACATGCGTCAAGTTGCAGTTACTGAAGGTAACAAAGTTTCAGCGCAAATTACCTTTGGTTATGAAGTACATGCGTTTGGTGTCGCTGAGCTTGTAAAAGTGGTTGATACAATCACAGAAGACGAAATCGATGCACAATTAGAGCTTTATAAGCAAGACTACGTGATCGCTGACGAAACTCTACAAGACGATTACGCAGTGAAAATGCTACGCAACGAAGCTCGCTTAGAGCTTGGTATGGAGCGTTTCTTAGAGAAAGGCGGCTTTAAAGCATTCACAAACTGTTTTGAAGACTTATCAGGTCTTTCTGGTCTTCCGGGTCTTGCTACACAGCGCCTAATGTCGAAAGGCTATGGTTACGGTGGTGAGGGTGACTGGAAAACAGCTGCTATGGTTCGCATCATGAAAGTAATGGGTGAAGGCCGTGAAGGTGGTTGTTCATTCATGGAAGACTACACTTACAACATGGGTGAGACTGACCAAGTACTTGGCGCACACATGTTAGAAGTGTGTCCTTCAATTGCAGCGCAAAAACCACGTCTTGAAGTTCACCAGCACACTATTGGTGTGAAATGTGATGTAGGTCGTTTATTGTTTACTGCAAAACCAGGTGCTGCAATCAACGTATCACCAATTGATATGGGTAACCGTTTCCGTATTCTAATTAACGAAGTAGACACAGTGGCTCCGCCAGCTGATTTACCTCACTTACCTGTTGCTTCAGCGCTTTGGGAACCAAAACCAAATCTATCTGTAGCATCAGCTGCATGGATCCACGCCGGTGGTGCACACCACACTGCATACAGCCAAGCAGTAACAACCGATATGATTATCGATTTTGCTGAAATGGCTGGCGTTGAAACGATGATCATCGATAACGATACGACGATCCGTGGTTTCAAAACAGAGCTTCGTCATAACGCAGCTTACTACATGCTAAAACGTGGCCTGTAAGAATTAGTACTTTATGTACTAGAACGTGCTGTGTGTGAGCACGTTCACCCCAAATTTTGTTGTCGATTAAGCCAGTGATGAGCCACGCTCTTCGCTGGCTTATGCTATTGTGAAGCGAAACTTTTTAGGAGTAGATATGATCGATTTAAGCGCCTACCAAGGCATTATTTTTGATATGGATGGCACCTTAATTGACTCAATGGGCAGTCACTTACAGGCATGGCAGAAAGCTTGCGAAGCCTATGGGTATCCATTCGATTACGACTACATGTATAGCTTAGGCGGCATTCCGACCGTTAAAACAATTGAAATGCTTAACGAAAAATTTGGTTTAGATCATGACCCTCTGGTTGTGGCAAAAGATAAACACCAGTTTTGGGTTGATTTACAGCACCAACCGCTGGTGATTGACGAAACCGTCGCAGTACTTGAAAAGTACCATGGTGTATTGCCAATGGGCGTGGGTACGGGGGCTGATCGCAAACATGCAATTGATCATCTAACGGATACGAATTTAATTAATAAAATTGGTGCCTTAGTGACTGCCAGTGATGTTAGTAAAGGCAAGCCGAACCCAGAAACATTCTTAAAAGTGGCAGCGCTTTTAGGTGTTGAACCAAGTCAATGTGTGGTGTTTGAAGACACGCAAATTGGCTACCAAGCCGCCAAAAGTGCGGGGATGGATTGCATCATGGTGAAAGACGGCAAAATCCAACTTTAGCGATTAAATTTGCAATGACACCCGTATTTGTATTATAAAACTATAAATACAATTACAAAAAGGTTATTCATATGTCATTGCAATGTGTTTTCCAAGGTTTAAAAACAACTCATCAAACAGCCAGTTCGAACACGAAAAAGTCGCGCGGGCTTTATGCATTGTTGGTGACATGTGGGATTGCCCTTACACCAGCGTGTGCTCATCAAGGAGACAATATGACGACTTCCCCTTCAGCATCAATGACGGCCTATGGCGTACTTGCTGATCAGACCCCAGTTAATCAAGTAACGTTGACTAACAGCAATGGTATTAGCGTTGATGTGATTAACTACGGCGGCATTATCACGCGTATTGAAACGCCAGATGCAAAAGGCGAAATGGGTAATATTGTACTGGGTTTAGATAACCTAGAAGCGTACACAAAAGCGACAACTTACTACGGTGCAATCATCGGTCGTTTTGGTAACCGTATCGCAAACGGTAAATTCACCTTAAATGGCACTGAATACCAATTAGCGACTAACGATGGTGACAACCATTTACATGGTGGTGTGCAAGGTTTCGACAAAAAAGTGTGGAACATGACACCGTTCACGACGCAAAACAGCGCAGGTGTAACCTTAAGTTTAGTGAGCCCTGATGGTGACCAAGGTTACCCGGGTGAAGTGACGACAGAAGTGACTTACACGCTAACGAACAACAACACGCTAGATATGCAGTTTATTGCTACAACAAGCAAGCCGACCATCATCAATATGACGCAGCACAGCTACTTTAACCTAGCGGGTAAAGGCGACATTCTTGATCACCAAATGCAAATTAACGCAAAAGCAATTACGCCTGTGGATGGCGGCTTGATCCCAACTGGTGAGTTGATGGATGTGGCTGGCACACCGTTTGACTTCCGTACTGCTAAAGCAATCGGTCAAGATATCAAAGCAAGCAACGAACAACTGAAACTTGGTAAAGGTTATGATCATAACTTTGTGCTTAAAGACACGCCAAGCAATGAGCTTGTAGAAGCTGCGACGGTTTACGAAGCAAACTCAGGCCGTACGTTAACAGTTTACACAGAAGAGCCTGCAGTACAGTTTTATTCAGGTAACTTCTTAGACGGTAGTACTCAGCAAGCGTCTGGCTTAGTGCATAATTTCAGAAGTGGTTTTTGTTTAGAGCCACAGCATTTCCCTGATGCACCTAATCAGCCAACGTTCCCAAGCACAACATTACTGCCAGGTGACGTGTATTCAACACGCATCGTGTACGAATTTGGTACAAAATAAAGGAACACAATCGTGAAAACAACAAAGCTTAAAAGCGCAATGCAAAAGGCTGGCTTAGCCAGCGTATTTGCCTTGTCGTTTGGCGCTCTGACGGGCTGTCAGACTACGGCTGAAGACAACACAGCCAAAGCAGATATCGCAGCCACAGCAAAAGCGCCAATCCAAGATAATGGTATTTTTACTAATCCTCTTTTCCCAAATGGCGCCGATCCATGGCTTGAGTATTGGGATGGTAACTATTACCTAACTACAACAACATGGACTTCTGAGTTAGTGATGCGTAAATCACCAACATTAGCGGGCCTTGCTGATGCAACACCTATCAATGTTTGGTCTGATGCAAACCCTGAGCGTTGCTGTAACTTCTGGGCGTTTGAATTCCATCGTCTAAAAGGGCCAAACGGCTACCGTTGGTACATGATGTACACAGCGGGTACTGATGGCACTTTAGATAACCAACACTTAAACGTACTAGAAAGTGCCGGTGACGATCCTATGGGTCCATACGAATA
Source organism: Pseudoalteromonas sp. PAST1 (assembly GCF_021532515.1). Classification (NCBI taxonomy): domain Bacteria; kingdom Pseudomonadati; phylum Pseudomonadota; class Gammaproteobacteria; order Alteromonadales; family Pseudoalteromonadaceae; genus Pseudoalteromonas; species Pseudoalteromonas sp. PAST1. Next base: position 13,255 of record NZ_JAKGBH010000001.1, read on the forward strand.
CAAGGGCGCATTAATGCCTAACGTATGGAACATCGACGGTAACTACCTAACGTACAAAGATAAGTTGTATGTGATCTACTCACAATGGCAGGGTGATCAGCAATTAAACATTATTGCTGAAATGGAAGATCCGTGGACTCTGAAGAAGAACTCACCGCATACGGTGATCACGCGTCCTGAGTTAGATTGGGAAATCAGTGGTCGCAAAGTAACTGAAGGCGCTGAAATTTTACAGCACAATGGTCGTACGTTTATGACGTACTCAGCAAGCTTCTGTAATACCCCAGATTACAAACTAGGTATGCTTGAGCTTGTTGGTGACGATCCGCTTAAAGCGAGCAGCTGGAAAAAATACGACAAGCCAGTATTTGAGCGTACAGAAGAAGTGTTTGGCCCAGGTCACAACGGCTTTTTCACATCGCCAGACGGTACAGAAGACTGGTTAGTTTATCACGGTAATGATTCGGTAGAGCACGGTTGTAGTGCGACTCGTTCATTACGTGCGCAAAAATTTACTTGGAACGACGATGGCACGCCAAGCTTTGGTAAACCATTAACACCAGGCGTTGAAGTAGCTCCGCCATCAGGTGAATACGGTCCACTGGTAACGCGAGTACAAGGTCAGCGCTATCAATTAGTGAATGCAACAAGTGGCTTATGTTTAGACATCGCAGCTGATCCACAAGATGCACGTGCTGTGCAACGTCAGTGTGCAAGCACCAATGGTCAATGGGTTATTGATGCAACAACAGATGGTTTTGTTCGTTTAGCTAACCGTGAAGACAGCAAGTTCTTAGAGCTTGAAAGCTGTAATGACGCAGATAACGCTAAAGTACAATCTGCAGCATGGCGTAATAACTTCTGCCAGCAATGGAAAGTAGCACCAAGTACAGATGGTAATGTCTCTATTACCAACCGTTACACAGGCAAGCCATTAGCGGTTGCTGGTTGTTCTGCGGCACAAAACCAAGCGGTTTTACAGCAAAGCGACGCAACAGCGTGTGGCGACTGGCAATTACGCCCTATGGGCAGTGTTGTCGTATTAAGTCAACAAAGTGGTAAAGCACTTAGCGTGGCTGGTACGGTTAAAGCGGGTACCAATGTTGAGCAACAAGCTTACACGCATAAAGATGCACAGCAATGGTTCTTCTCACCAACAGATACAGGCTATGTAAGCCTTAAACAAAGCGCTGACAGCGATTTCTGTGCTGCGGTGGCTGATAACGCCTTAGTACCCGGTGCCAACGTAGAGATGGCTTCTTGTGCGGCGAAAACAGCACAGTGGCGCATTGCTCCAGTAGAAGGTGGTGGTGTGATGCTTATCAACCGCTACACAAAACAAGCGCTTGGCTTAAGTAACTGTGGTTTAGCTGAAAACACTAACTTCGCACAACAACCTGATTTAGGTAATAAGTGCCAAGTGTTCCATTTGCGTGAACCAAATTAAGTTATAAGTAAAAAATCGACTCAACCAAAGCCACTTCATTTATGAGTGGCTTTTTTGTGGCTGTCAGCCTTCAGCTGTCAGTTTTTAGCTGAGCGGTGGGGTATGTTGGCGATATGTCTGTCTGCTCGTAGAGTGTTGATTTCATGACGTGCCAAGCAAGCGTGACGCCTACCATATTACTTGCCCTACTCATTCTTCGGGTAGGTTGGTTTGAGCGAAGCGAAACCCAACATAATCCATCTCAACCTTTACAAACTCCTAATTAATAAAATAACCTAAAGGTTGCCACTGGCCATTATTTTTACTCAAACTGATTGTTTCCATGGCACTGTCTTGATTAATGAATTCGGTTTTAAATTTAATAACTAAATACTCGCCATCAGGTAATCCCGAAAGTGATGAATACTCTGAAGTGGAAAAGTAAGTTCTAGACATCACTCTACCAAGAGGAACTCGCGCGTAATCTAATGCTTTAAGCCATTTTGTTTGTGGAGTCTTTGCTTTAAATTGTGGATCAGTTTGTTCCCAGCTTTTTATATATTCAGCATTGTCCACTAAAGTTAACCATGATCTTGCGGTAAGAATTGGGTTTGTTTCATCGGCTGTGGCAAAAAAGCACACCCAAAGACATGTCATTAATAAAAACCTTTGTAGCGTAAATCCATTTACAGAAAGTAATAAAATTTGACGCATAACACGCCCTCACTTCGTTGATAGGGGGAGTCCATAGTACGATTGAGTTGGCTAATTTCTATACTAATAAAGTATTGCTCAGCGGGGTTTTGATAAGGTTAAGCTTTGATTTAATTCTAGGAGAGCTTTAATTTCGAACTTATTAGAAGGTTAAATCTTTTGTTTTCTTAATGTTATGGCTTTGATTTTAAAGTTAAATGTTTAACTTTTCTCTATTGTGGTAGTGTGCCTGGATGACAGATGAGATAACTGATTTTAGCCGCAAAGGAAGTTTCGTATTTCCGCACTCGATATTTCAGAGCCCGCATATTCACTGGGTTTTGACTCACTTTTGGGTGTTATATGAGGAGTGAGCTAGGGGAAAGTTGCAAGAGCAAATCTTGAGACTTAAAGCTCAAAGCCTTCATCAAACTAACACACTCATTAGCACTCCGGGATCGCTAATACCAGCTTCTTTTAGCGCATCGCTAATTGATTGGCTAAGAGACATTATTTGCGTTTGGATTTCCATAACCATCTTGGTCTGTGTTTCAACTTGCACTTTTACAGTTTCATCTTCTTGGTTTTTGAGTGCTTGCAGTTTGGCTAATTGCTCTTTGGCAAGTTCGAGTTGTTCTTTGAGCTTTTCAAGTTGTTCAACCATTTTGCGAATATGTGCGGGGAGTTCGCTAGATACTTCTTCTTTTTGAGCGGGCTCTACTTCACGACCAGAGAGCTTATTCATTTCTTGGTTGCTGAGTTTGTAGCCTACTTTTGAGTTGGTATTACTGCTTGCTGTATCTGCGTTTGAGTTAGTTAACGCACTTGCTAATGAGTTAATAGCCATAATGAGAGCGATGAAAGTGAATGATATGTATGTATCGGCAAAAGGTACTAAAGCTTTAGAAAAAAGCCGGGTTTTCACCCGGCCTTTCCAGACAACAAATAGTTGAGGTGAGGCAGCTCACCTCACTTTGTTACTCTTGTGCAGCAGCTGCATCAAAGAGTGCTTTTATTTCTTCAGCGCTAATCGCACCGTTGAAAATTTTCAGTTCATCGATAGCACCGTGGTATGGCGTATCCCAGTAGTTAACACCTAGAGCAAACTCATTTGTTTCACCAGGAACCGTGAATACACGTGGGAAGCCATCGGTTTCTAGCTGTAGTTCACCATTAACATACATCTTCAGTACATCACCGTTCGTACCATCAACAGTGAATGCAACATGTGTCCATTCTTTTGCTGGAATACGGCTATCTAGTTCTGCATTATCGAAGAAGGCACCGTTATTTGCCCATAAACGCGTTAGCGCTGAGCCTGCCATCGATGGTACATAACTTAACCATGCGTTTGCACTTGCGCCGGCAAAGAACGCTGTTGTGTAATCTGTGAAGCTTTCTGGTTTAAGCCACATAGATACAGAGTAGTCATTAGTCGTGATTAGGTTATCCGGTAAACGAACACCTGAACCTTCTAGGAATACTGCTTGACCAATTACACCGTCAACATAGCTTACGCTACCGCCTGTATTATTGATGAAACCACCCGTTGATTTACCCGCTGCATACGCACCGTTTAATGCACTTAGGTCACCTTCGAAGCTGTATTCAGCAGGTGCAAGTGATTTTAAGGTTACATCGAATGACTTAGTATCCGTAAAGTCTTTGTACTTAATGGTTGCAGTTAATGTTACAACTTGGTCGCCAGCAGATGCGCTAGGTTGTGTAACAACAGCTGTGCCATTAACCGGTTTTAAGTACTCTTCGTTGTTTGACGTCCAGCTAATACCAGATACAAATGGACCTACTCGTGGTAATTCAAAGCTATCACGTACTGCAGAAACATCACCTAAATCAAGCGCATCAGTAATGAAGCTCTCGAATTTAGTTGGATCTGTCAGGTTATTGATAGCCGCACCATTAATATCTAGGCCGTTTAGCGCGTAGTCATAGACGATAAACTCATCAATTTGACCTTGGAAAGGTAAGTCCCAACCGTAGTTCACACCCAGCGCAAAGTTACCTGTTTGTGTGCTAAAAAAATCAGGGCGAGGCATAGTACCAGAAAGGACACCATCACGATAAAGTGTTGCTGTGCCATTAGCATAAGTGATGGCAATATGATTCCAATCCATTACCGCTGGTGAGTCAGAGATGATTTGGTTCCACATATCTGTGCCATCATCAGCTAAATAGCGGCTCCAAAGCATTGGTGTTGTTGTAAAGTGTGTACTACCTGGGATCAAGCTCATCCAACGTGCATCAGACGTTGATGCGAAGAATGTAGGCGTGAAGTTAGTCAGTACTGTTGGCTTAAACCAGTACGAAATAGTGTACTCATCGCCTGTTACTAACTCATCAGGTAAACGTACGCCCGTTGCACCGTCAAAGTTAAATGCTTTACCTGTTTTACCTTCTGCGTATGCAGCTGTACCAGCACCCACATTTAATAGGTTGTTATCTGTTACACCCGCATCATCCAGGTTACCTAAACCATCACTGAGTGAATCTTCAAATGCATAGTGTGCAATCGCATTTTTAAATTCTGGGCGCGCTTCTAGGTTTACATTAAATGTTTTGGTTGTGCTCTCGCCGTTTAAAGAGATATTAGCCGTTAAAGTAACCGCTTTATCACCGCGATCTGGGGTTGGAATGAATACTGAGCCTTCACTGGTGATGTAGTATTCATCACTACTTTCCCAGTTAATTGCAGCACCGTCTTTACCTTTGGTTGGTAATGAGTAGCCTTCGTCAGCGATTGATAATTCAGTTTTGATATCAAGTGCTTCTTGAACAGTGCCCAGAACGTTTGCTGTATCTGTGATTTCATCTCGTTTACTTGCCCAAATGGTAGCGCCTTCGCTTGATGTAGCTGATACAGTAACAGCCATTGCTTTAGTTGCATCATCCCATTGCCATTTAGCCACGCCAAAGTAAGTACCTGAATCTAACTCAAGTTTAATATTTGAGTCATCAATCATGTACCAGATACCTGGATCATCACCGGTTACTGAGTGATCTTCGTTTAAAGCAATATGCATTGAACGAATAGCATCTGTATTTACATCGTTACCATGGTTGATAAATTTGTAATAACCATAAAGTTCATCCGCCACAACCATGTTGTCGCCTTCAAGCGGCACATAGCGCTGCGGTGAAGCCATAGGCCAACCTAATGAGTTTATAAACATTTCATGTACGCGAACTTGGTGCGCTTCTGAAATGGTTGGGAACTCAGTCGATGTTTGCGGGAAGCGCGTATGCGTAACTAAGATATGACGACCTGTCGCTTCATCGTAGTAAGCTGAGTTATGACCTGGTGATTGGTAGCCCCATGCTGGTGCTGTTTCGCCAAGCTCTTGTGTATACTCAAAGCCGCCCATTAGTTTTTCACCAACTTCTAAGCCGCCCAATGTTGAAATATCGTTGCCTGCGTTATCTAGGTAAGGACCATCTGGTGTTTTAGAACGAGCAACACGAATGTTGTAACCATCATTTAGCGCAAAACCAGCTACTGAGTAGAATAAGTAGTAGTATTCACTTTCTGGGCTGTACATAACAAATGCACCTTCCATTGCACGGAAGTCGCCGCCTACTAGCTTTTTACCATAGCCTTGACCAGCTTCTGGCATACCCGTTTCTTCGTCCATTGCTAGCACGAAAATACCGCCAGAGTATGAACCGTAAACCATCCAAAGTTTGCCGTCAGCATCATAGAATGCCGCTGGATCGATTGCGTTAGGATCAACGGCACCATTCCATGTTGTTTGGCCGTTATCAAGTGGGTAAGCTGTAAATTCAGCTTCTGAGCGATAGCCACTGCGTAAGAAAATACCTTTGTTTTTATATGGGCCTTCAATATTGTCAGCTTCAGCTAAACCAAGGTAAGAGCGGTTCCAGCATACTTCATCAACCACATCTGCGGTATCTGGGTTGTCTTGTGCACAATGGTTATAGTAGAACCAAAATTTACCATTTGGTGCTTTGATTACATCGGCAGCCCAGTTTCCTGTGAAGCCGTCTGTCCACTCAATACCTTCGGCAATTTCACCTGTGTAGTTGTAATCGAATAATGGGCTTTCATTAACGGCTGCGTTAGCTGAAAGGCTCGAAATCATTTCCCAGTTCAAGAGATCAGTTGATTTAGCGGCAGCAAGGTGTGAACCAAAAATATAATAAGTGTCGTCAACTTTAACGACAGAAGGATCGTGCACGCTTACATTGGTAACCATTACGCTACCTGATTCAGTGTATTCAACACTGCTGCTTACTGTCGGTTTTGCACTTTGCGGGTCGGCAACCGCAGGTGCTGTGTCAAGCTTAGTACCATCTTCTTTGCCACAACCTGTAACAGCCAAAGAGCAGGCTATGACCATGGCTAATTTATTTAATTTCATTTTATGTGTCCTCTTGAAACTGGGATTCATTTTTTTATTCGATTGTTGTCAATAAAATTGCCGCGTGCCTATATCAAACTAATAAGAACGTAGTATTGTAATTTTATAGTATGATTTAAAATGTGCAAATACTTTTGCAAAGGTAATTGGTATGTAAACATGAAGTATCAGTGTTTACAATATGTACAGTGTGATTTTAATTTTCTCAAGTTGTCATTTTTGGCGTTTTTTTCGGTATTTTTGCGCTATTAGGGAAGTTTTTTACTTATCTGAAAGAGAGGATTTTCCGTTAAATTTGTTTATTTGTATTACATTTAAACATTAAAAAGGGCTCTTAAAGAGCCCTTTTTGATATTACTTGTCTTGTTTACTTAGACCTTCAGTGGTCATGATAATACGTTTAAGTGTGCCATCTTCGTTGTAGTAAAGTGGCTCAATCGCCACTGAGCGACGAAAACGCCCGCCACTTGGTTTGCCATCAATCGGTGGTACAGCACCAGTATGGTAAATAAAGTAGTCTTTACCTTTGTACTCGATGATTGATTGGTGGTTGGTTTCGCTGTTACCTGCGATTTCATTCAAAATACCTTTATATTCCCACGGCCCATGAATGCTTTTACTCATGGCATAACAGATCTTCTCAGGGAACTCACATGCGTACGATACATAGTAGTTGTCGTTTTTCTTATGAACCCATAACGCTTCGGTAAAGTTTGGTAAATCTAGCGTTTTAATTTCACCATCAAGAGACAGTAAGTCGTCGCTTAGCTTTACGTATTTTGGCATTAGGTTACCAAAGAACATGTAAGTATCGCCGTTTTCTTCTGTATAAATAGCAGGGTCGATGTCGTCCCAATCATTTGGCGTATGCTTGGTCATGTCATCGGTAACTAATGCATGGCCAATCGCGTCTTTAAATGGGCCTGTTGGTGATTTAGACGTCGCAACACCAATTGCAAAACCTGGTTTTGTGTCGTTGTGACGAACGGTTGTAAAGAAATAGAAAGTGCCATCACGCTCAATCATGTGTGAAGCCCATGCTTCGCCTTTAGCCCATTTAAAGTCGGTTGCTTTCATGATTGGGCCGTGTTTTTTCCAGTTCACCATGTCTGTTGATGAAAAGACTAACCAGTCGTGCATTTCAAAAAACACATCATTATTTGGTGCTTCATCATGGCCTGTATAAAGGTATACGGTGTCATTGTGAACAAGTGCTGCTGGATCTGCAGTAAATACATCGGTGAATAATGGGTTTTGTGCAGCGGCTAAGCTGCTCGAAAAAAGCAATGGCAGCGCTAACGCTTTCAATTTCTTCATGAGTGTCCTCTGTGACTAATAATTGTTGTTCGAACTGCAGCTTTTGTACTTAGAGCTCGCTCTAAATGACCAGATAATACACGGTGTATGCCTGATTATACTGAGTAACTGATTGTTTACATCGAAACAAACCAGTAAAAGTGCAGCAAAAAATAACTCTATATTGTATTATTGTATTTTTATCATAGTAGCATCAAAAAACGCCAGGTAAATAACTTGTTAGCCCTTTTTTGTTGCTCTGGATGAACAAAAGACAAATAAAATAAGCAAACAAATAAATGCTAAGTGACTGATAATAATGGGTCTACATAAATTCCCAAGATAAAAACGCAGCCCTTTTTTAGTTTGTAACGTGTTATAATTACAACGTTTTTTGTAAACACTATGGCACTAATTTTAATTTGGCTTTTTGAGTTGACTGTTAAATAATCATACAATATGATTAAAGTTCAGGCAGCAATGTATTAACATAATAAAATGTAGACACACTCGCGCACCGTTTTGACAACACACGATGCACAATGCAGTGGTCACTCTTCGGTAACTGAATGGGGAAAGTTCAGCGGACCGATATAACTATAATTTGGAGAACACCGCTTATGTTTAAAAGAACACACATAGCCAGTGCTGTAGTTATGGCATTTACCTGTCAATTTGCTTTTGCACAGGAGGAAGCACCAAACACTCCTGAGAATAACGTCGATGAGATGGAAGTTATTCAAGTATCAGGTATTCGCGGCAGTTTAAACAAAGCGCTAGATGAAAAACGTGCAAGCGTTCAAATCGTGGATGCAATTGTTGCTGAAGATATTGGTAAATTCCCTGATAACAACGTAGTTGAAGCACTACAACGTGTGACAGGTGTACAAACAACAGGCCGTGGTGCTGGTGAAGTAAGTGCAGTTTCAATCCGTGGTCTTACTGATGTTAATACCACAGTGAATGGCCGTGCTATCTTTACAGGTGCGGGTCGTGATGTGGCGCTGCAAGACATACCTGCAAGTTTACTTTCGGGTGTAACAGTTTATAAAACCCGTTCGGCGGACCAAATTGAACGTGGTATCGCAGGTGCGATCGATATCAAAACCCACCGTCCTTTCAACTTCGAAGGTGAAAAAGTTGTTTTAGCGGCACGTGCGATTTACTCAGATCAACCAGATGAAGTTGATCCAAATATCAGTGCGTTACTTTCTAACCGTTGGGAAATCGACGGCGCTGGTGAGTTTGGCGCACTTTTCAATATTTCTTATGCTGAAACACATTACCGCGATGACACCATCACAGCAGGTGCAGTCCTTCCTTATTTTACGAACTATCCACATCCAAACTATACACCATACTCTTTAATTCCCAAGACGGGATCACAAGGTGTAAATTGGGACGAAGGACTTGAAAATGGTCTAGCAAGTGATGTTGGTTCGATGATGAATGTTGATGGGGTGCCTACAGAATATTTGCTCGGGCGTGATGCAATCTTTGGCACTTCATTCACAGGTCTTCGTAAACGCCCGGCAGCGTCTGTCTCTTTACAGTGGGCACCCAATGAAACGTTAGAAATTACAGCCGAAGGTTTCTACACAGGTTACGAAAACGAATCGCAAAACGCGATGTGGTTCTCAAACACGTATGAAAACGGTAACGGCTTTATTGAAACACCAACCGTGTTTGATGGCACTAATGTCATTAAAGAAAAGCAAGCGATTGGTGCTGGCGGTTTTCAAAGTGGTGACTTTTCATATGGTAAAACAGATAGCTACTTATATGCGCTAGGGGCCGAGTGGCAAGCAAGCGATTACCTAACCATTAATACAGAAGTTGTTTACCAAGACAGTGAATATAAAACCGATTTCTTCGCAATGCGTTTTGACCGCATATCAACAGGGCTTGATGTAGACTTTAACGACAATGACGGCATACCAGGTATCGCGTTTTGGGATAATCCAAACACAGCGGTAAACGAAGCAGATATGGCTGCTATCGAAAACTGGAATGCAGGTACAGTGTATGATAATGGCGGCGGTAACGCGGGTGATGCATTAACCTTCACATTTGATGCTGAATACCTTATTGGTGGCACTTATTTTGACAAAGTGAAGTTTGGAGGACGCTATGAAAAACGAACTGCCGAAGAGTTTACTCGCACACAAGATAAAAACCTTAAAGACCTTACATCTGTTTCCAGTCTAATAGATATGTTAGCTGCAGCTGGAGCTGCAGATGATGGTTCAGGGATTGTTTTTCAAGTTAATGATTATTTTGATGGCCGCGCAGATACCTTTGATAGCTTTATCAGCGCGAATGGTGGCTATATGCTTGATAATGCCAGTGCTGTGCGTCAGGTTTATAACTTAGATGATGAAGATGTGTATAAGACATTTGATATCGAAGAAAACTCATTCGCGCTTTATGCAACTACTAACTTCTTTTTAACAGAAAATATTAGTGGCGAAATCGGTGTTCGTTATGTTAAGTACGAACAGGATATGCAGTTTACAGCTGAAGTTACCCCTAATTCAAATGTGTTTGAAAGTAGTGCCGCAGACGCAAGTGTAAGTAAGGTTTTGCCTAGTTTAGTACTAAATTGGAATATAACAGATGATGTTGTTGGTCGTATTGCCTACACGAACACTTTAAGGATGCCAAACTTTACAGATTTAAATGCGCTACAATACTGGACTGAACCGTTGACAGAAGGCGCTGAATACGGCACCGGGGTTGGTGGAAATCCAGAGTTAAAACCAGAAGAGTCGACAAATTACGATGCTTCTCTTGAGTGGTACTTCGCTGAGTCAAGCTCACTTTATGGCGCGTATTTTAAAAGAGAAATAGATGGTCGAATTGTTTCAGGACGAAAAGTTGTGATGCGTCCAAGAGCATCTGATGGAAAGATTATTCCATTCGCATTGAGTGCACCAGTAAATGCCTCTGAGGGTGAATTATCAGGCTTCGAGTTAGGTTTAGTCTATTTCCCTGAATCATTACCGGAGTATCTAAATGGCTTAGGTGTTCAGGCAAGTTATACCTCACTTGATTCTTCACAGTTAACACCTGAATACTATGATGATGGAACAATTAGTCGTTTTGTTAAGTCAAAAATGGCCGGTGTTTCTGATGAATCTTACAGTATCGTAGGTATCTACGAGCGTGACTCATTCGACATGCGTTTATCATATGTATGGCGTTCTGAGTTCTACACAGGTAACGAAGCGGCAATCTTTGCTAACCCAATTCAGTTCTGGAATCGTCCTGAGCAAAGCTTAGATTTCCAATTTAGCTACAATGTGAATGATGATTTAGTAGTTACTTTTGATGCAACGAACATCCTAGATGACGTATATCAAAGCTATTACGGTGAAGGTAACGACAACCTATTTAACTTTGGTAACGGTATCTACTCACGTACATTCGCACTAGGCGCACGTTATTCTTTCTAAATTTCTTTTATAGACCTAAAAACCCCGGCTTTGCTGGGGTTTTTTATTGGTTTTTATAAACCAAACCATCGGTCGAAAAGAGTTGCGATTTAATAAGTATGATAATACTATTAATTGGATTAGCATTAAATTTACAAAAATAACGAACGCAATGGCCAAGCTGTGTAATATCTAAGGCTGTAAATTTATTTGATACGCAGTGTTGAAAACTTTTTAGCATTGCTTGAAATAGTGAGCGGCGGCTCATTATTGACCAATTAGGGTGTTGTTGTATGGAATCTCAAAAGTTATCCGTTGTAGAAAAGGTCGGCTTTGGTGCCGGCGACATGGCAGTAAATGTCATGGTTGCAGCGTTATTCTATTTTATGTCTTTCTTTTACACCGATATCTACGGGCTTGATCCGGTTGATATGGGTGTGTTGTTCTTAGTGGCGCGTTTTGTTGATGCCTTTACCGACCCTTTAATGGGGGTGATCACCGATAAAGTGAAAACCCGTTGGGGTCAGTTCCGTCACTGGTTCTTATTTTTATCTGTGCCATATGGTTTATCGGTCGTACTGTTATTTACCACGCCTGATTTCGACTACAACATGAAGTTAGCTTGGGCTTATGCCACATACTTGTTTGCGACCTTGATGTTTACCGGTGTTGCTATCCCTTATATCTCTTACATTGGTGTATTAACTGCCGATCCTAAAGAGCGTTTGTCAGCTAATGGCTACCGTATGTTCTTCGCTAAGATTGCCAATGTGGTGATCGTATTTTCAGTACCGCTGCTTGCCTCATATTGGGGAGATGGCAGCTTGTCGTATGGTTATAAACTGGCAATGGCATTAGTATCGGCTTGTGCCGTAGCTCTATTTTTGTTTTGCTTTTTTACTACTCGCGAACGTATTACCCATGAGCCACAAACCGAAGGTGTACTTACACAATTAAAAGTACTTATTAAAAACGACCAATGGTTACTCCTGTGTGCAGCATGTGTGCTTGGTACGCTTGGCTATGCGATTCGTGGCAGTGTTGCTATGTATTACGCAACCTATTACTTAGGTGTACCAGATTTAGCGGGTGCCTTTACCAGTGCGGGTATTGCAGCATCTATTGTCTCTATGGTGGCAAGTACGTGGATCACCCAGCGTTACTGTAAAATGAAGTTATTCCGTCAATCACAAATCGCCGTGCTATTCATCTCATTGCTAATGTATTTTGTGGTGCAACCGGGTGATGTAATGATGGCGTTTGTGCTTTATATCATCTTGTCATTTGTGGTTGATTTACATGCGCCAGTGTTCTGGTCTGCCATTGCTGAAGCCGTAGATTACGGTGAAATAAAAGACGGCGTTCGTGCATCGGGCCTATCATTTGGTGGTATTTCATTCTGCCAAAAAGCAGGGGGTGGCTTAGCTGGCTTAGCAGGTGGTTTATTACTGGCATTCTTTGAGTACAAGCCTAACGTTGAGCAAACTGAATTTACCCTTATGGGCTTAGCACTGATGCTAACTATCATTCCGGGTGTATTCCACGCCTTACTAGGTCTGATTTTGAAAAAATACAAAATTACCGATGAGTACTATACGGATATGGTTATTCATAAGCGCCTACCAAAATAACCACTCTTTAAACGCACACACTAACTAAGTGTGTGCGCTTTGCTCTTTAAAATAATAATTCGCTGGGAGACAACAGTATGAACACATTCAAAGTTAGCTATTTAGCAAGCGTTTGCGCTGCAATTTTAACTGTGACCGGTTGCAGTGAGCAGCCAACAGACAGTAAACAAAGTGCTGCTGTGGAGCATGCTGAGCATACCAGCGAACAACATTTATTTGCCCTAAACCAAGTAAGTTTAAGCGCCAGCCCGTTTTTACATGCACAGCAAACGAATGTGCGTTATTTATTAGCACTTCATCCTGATCAGCTGCTTGCTCCTTATCTGCGTGAAGCTGGCCTTGAGCCAAAAGCGCCTAACTATGGCAACTGGGAAAGCACAGGCCTTGATGGGCATATTGGCGGTCATTATCTTTCAGCCTTGAGCCTTGCATGGGCAGCCACAGGTGACGAAGAATTAAAGCAGCGTTTAGATTATATGCTAAGCGAGTTGGATCGCGCCCAGCAAGTCACTGGTGGTTACTTAGGCGGAATCCCAAATGGCGATGAAATGTGGCAGCAGATTGAAAAGGGTGAAATCAAAGCCGATTTATTCAGCTTAAATGACCGCTGGGTACCGCTTTATAACATAGATAAAATCTTCCATGGCTTGCGTGATGCATACGATGTAGCCGGTAGTGATAAAGCCAAACAAATGCTATTTAAGTTAGGTGAATGGTTCTTAGCGACCACTGCTAAGCTAACTGATGAACAAGTTCAACAAATGTTGTATTCAGAGCATGGTGGCTTAAATGATGTGTTTGCTGATATGTACTTTATTAGTGACGATGAGCGTTACTTAAAACTAGCGCGTCAGTTCTCTCATAACATCATTATTGAACCCTTATTACACAAAGAAGATAAGTTAACGGGCCTGCATGCCAATACGCAAATTCCAAAAATTATTGGTATGTTGAAGGTCGCAAATGCCAGCGATGATAAAGCATGGCAGCAAGGTGCTGACTTTTTCTGGAAAATAGTCAGCCAAGAGCGCTCAGTATCAATTGGCGGTAACTCGGTACGTGAGCATTTTCATGATAAAAGTGACTTTACGCCGATGGTTGAAGATGTTGAAGGCCCAGAAACCTGCAACACTTACAACATGATGAAACTGAGTAAGTTATTGTTCTTAAAAACCGGTGATACGCGCTATTTAGACTATTATGAGCGCGCCACATATAACCATATTTTATCGTCACAACACCCAGAGCATGGTGGTCTTGTTTACTTTACCTCAATGCGCCCTGGGCATTACCGCATGTATTCGTCAGTGCAAGATTCAATGTGGTGTTGTGTAGGCTCAGGTATTGAGAATCACAGCAAATATGGTGAGCTGATTTATAGCAATACCGGTAAAGAGCTATGGGTGAACTTGTTTATTCCAAGCACGTTAAATTGGCAACAGCAGGGTTTGCAGATCACGCAAGACAGCCAATTCCCAGATGATAACAAGGTCTCACTGACCGTGAATCGTTTGTCTGAGGGGCAAAGCACTGAGTCGGTAATTCATATTCGTAAACCGTCTTGGCAGCAAGGTGAGCTGAGCTTTACTTTAAATGGACAAGCTGTAAGCGCAACCGAAAAAGATGGTTACTACAGTATCAGCCATGCTTGGCAAAGCGGTGACAAGCTTGCTTTTGAACTTAGTCCTAAGCTTTATACTGAGCAGCTACCTGATGGTCAGCATTATTACTCTGTGATGTATGGGCCTGTTGTAATGGCCACTAAAGTACAAGCATTTGCAAATGAGCAGCTTAACTTTGTTGCTGACAATAGCCGCATGGGCCACATTGCCGCAGGGCCGACTTGTCCGCCAGAAGCTCTGCCAATCATGCTGAGTGAGCCAGAAAAGTTTATTGCCGATCTCACTCGTAAACCGGGCCAAGAGCTCGCATTTATCGCCGATAAAAATGTGGCGATTGCCAAGCAAGGTATCGATAACACAAAGAGCACAGAGCTAATTCCGTTCTTCCGCTTACACGATAGTCGCTATCAAGTGTATTGGCCGCAGCAAAGCGAAGCTGAGTTCACGCAATTTGTTGCCGATGCAAAAGCGGCTGAGCAAGCGAAAGAACAGCTTCGTTTATTAACCGTTGATCAAATTACACCGGGTGAGCAACAACCTGAAGTCGAACACGACTTTAAAGGTGAGGGAACCCGCGCAGGTGTTAATAATGGTCATCATTGGCGCGATGCGACAGGTTGGTTTGAGTATCAGCTTAGTAACCCAGAACAAAAAGCGGTTGCTTTGCGTATTCGCTATTTTATTGGCGATGTGAACCGTCATTTCTCAATTAATTTAAATGGTGAGCAATTAGCTGGAGTTAGTTTGCCTGTAGGTAAACCAACGGATGAGTTCTACACCATTGATTACCCATTAACAGAAGCAATGAAAAAGTCGAAAACGCTTACTTTACGTTTTGCTGCCGACAAAGACTCTGTTGCCGGTGGTATCTATGGTATTCGTTTAATCAACGCACAATAAAGAGTTGGCTATGTTAAGCAACAATGTGTTTGCGACGGCTAAAGAGCATGTTTTACCGTCGCTTTTAGATAACAGCGCTGAGCAACACAGTTTTTACCAAACACCCACAGGGCTTGGTTATCGAGTGATTGAGCAAGGTCAGGGGGATAAACCTAGTTGGGATGCTACTGTGACTGTGCATCAACGCGTTACCCTTACAAATGGTCGGGTGTTATTTGATACTCGCAAGCAAGGCGCTGCTGTAGAGTACGAAATTGCAGAGGCGATAGTGGGCTTGCAAGAAGCATTGCAATTAATGAATAAAGGCAGTCGCTTTGAAGTGCTAATACCTGCGCATCTGGCGCGTGATGTGTACAGCGTATTTATTGAAGAAAAACATCAACAAGGCTGCCATAGCCCCATGCTTGTTGATATTACCTTGGTTGATTTTAGTTGATAACACCTACTTTCAACCTCAAACGAGGTCATTAAAGCAAATAAAAAACCTGCAATTTTGCAGGTTTTTTGTGTGTTGAATAATTACTTCTTAAGCTTGGTTTTAAGCTTATTTAGGTCGGCTGAGTTAACAACCGGCCAATCGTTTTTCCAACTCATAGGTAAAATACGTAGCTTTTGCACGCCGTTATCGGCTGTTTCGTAGGCGTGTAATACTAAATAGGTTTTGCCATCAAAGGTGTACGCAGCATTATGACCAAGGGCTGCCCAATCTTTATTACCTTCAATAACTAAACTGCCACCGCCATCAACCATAGAGCGACCTTGTTGATCTAAGTATGGGCCTTCGATGTTTTTGCTGCGACCTACGCGTACGTTGTAAGTACTCTCTACGCCACGGCAGCATTTATCAAACGAAACAAATAGGTAGTAATAGTCGTTCTTTTTAAAGATATAAGGTGCTTCAATTGGGCCATGTTCCGTGTTTGGGCGACTCGCAATGTGATGCCATTTTTCAGGTTTTGCTAAGCGCACCATGTCATCATCAAGTTGTACTAGTTTAAGACCACCCCAGAACGAACCAAAGCTCATCCACGGTGTACCATTGTCATCTTCGATAATTGCTGGGTCGATAGCGTTCCAATCGTCACGCTCAGGCACAGATTCAACCACAATGCCGTAATCAATCCACTTGTAATCAGGTGATGATGGGTCAAGGGTTTCGTTAACCGTTACACCAATTGCTGAGGTGTTTTTGCCAAATGCAGAGACTGAGTAATAAAGATAAAACTTACCGTTTTTCTCGTACACATCGGGTGCCCATAAGTGGCCATCAAAACTTGGTGAAATACGCTTTGCCCAACTTGGCTCATCTTTAAAAACGCGGCCGGTAAGTTTCCAGTTGGTTAAATCTTTCGATTCATAATAGGTAATGCCTGGGCCTGTGCTAAATACATAGTACGTGTCGCCTTCTTTGGTCATTACCGGGTCGTGAACTTCAACTTGCTTTGCAGATACGGCTGCGGCAGAAAAAAGTAGCCCTGTTGAAAGCCACTTCATTGCGTGTGTCACCTTACTTACGGGTCTCATGCTTGAATACCTTTTGTTGTTTTAACTCTTGTGTTCATTCAGCTACTATATAATATGTAATACAATATTAACAATAAAATCGAGACGAAATACAGGACACATTATGCTCAAAAAATTATCTCGGCTAACGCTTCTTAGTGCGTTAAGCGCCTCGCCATTGTCAGCCTTTGCTGATGCTAATAGTAGCAAGACTTTAGCGCCAATTGATAACCCCATTGTACTCAAACGTGCTGATCCTTGGTTAGTTCGCGATGATAAAAGTGGCTGTTACACGTTTATAGGTAGTTCGCCGAAATTTGATGAAATTGAACTACGCCAAGCTTGTCGTTTAAACGATTTAAAATTAGCTGAGCCGAAGGTTATTTGGCAAAAGCGCGATAAAGGCCCAATGAGTGTCAACATTTGGGCCCCTGAGCTACATCAGATTGATGGCAGTTGGTATATCTATTTCGCCGCAGGTGATATCGAAAAACCGTTTAGTATTCGTATGTATGCACTTAAAAACGACAGTGCTAATCCGATGCAAGGTGAGTGGCAAGAAATGGGGCAAGTAACTAGCCACCTTGATAGTTTTTCGCTTGATGCCACAAGTTTTACGCACAAGGGGAAGCGTTACATGATTTGGGCGCAGCAGAACCAGCCTGCAACTTATAACTCAGCTTTATGGTTAGCTGAAATGGACTCACCAACATCAATTAAAGAACCCATTATCGCGATTACTGAGCCAACCCTTGATTGGGAAGTGCAAGGCTACAAGGTGAACGAAGGTGCTGCAGTCATTACCCATGACGATAAAATATTTGTCACTTATTCAGCCAGTGCCACCGATCATCGATATGCGATGGGCTTGCTATGGGCAGATGTTGATGCTGATTTACTTGATCCTGCTAGTTGGCATAAAAAGGCTGAGCCGGTGTTCACCACCAATGCTGAGCTAGGTCGTTTTGGCCCTGGGCATAACAGTTTTGTAAAAGCTGAAGATGGTGTAACCGATTTAATGATTTATCACAGTCGTGACTATAAAGAGTTGAAAGGCACACCGCTTACAGACCCAAATCGCCATGCGCGAGCACGCATTATTACGTGGGATAAAAACGGTTTTCCTGTGTTTTCACCAGAACTCGCTGATTAAAAAAGGGCGCCAATTGGCGCCCTACAACTTTGGGAACGAACGATTACCAGAAGCGGTAGTAAATAAAGGCAGTAATACCAATAATACCCGCAGTATGAATGTAGTCCCACTTATCTAAGCCGGCAGCTACTTCTTTCATAGTTGCTTTATCTAGGCTTGAGAAAGTAAGACCTTTCAATTGTTCTTCGTCTGCTTGTTTGGTGAAAATACTTACCACAATCATAATCGCAACGACCACGACAAATAGCAGAATACAGTAATATAACCAGTTCATTGTGGTGATCCACGCAAATGATGAACCTGTTAAATCATCTTTAAATGGCAGTAATACTAAGCGGATCATACCAAGCACAAAACCTGATACTAAGCCCACAAAACCCGCTGTTGGAGTGATGCGTTTACTACATAAACCTAGTAAAAATACCGCAGCAATACCTGGTGCAATAAGAGACTGCACACTTTGCAGATATTCATAAAGCACATCGGCAATTAAGCTCATGACGGGTATCCACAGAAGACCTAATACAACAATCACGATAGTGGCAATACGGCCTACTTTCAGAAGGTGCTTCTCAGATGATTCAGGTTTGAATTTCTTATAAAAATCAATGGTAAATAAGGTTGCTGATGAGTTAAATAATGATGCTAAAGAGCTCATAAGAGCCGCTACTAAACCACCAATTACAATCCCCTTAACGCCGGCTGGTAATAGCTCAGCAACTAAAGTTGGGAAAGCTTGGTCAGCACTTTCATAGCTAATAATACCTTTAACATTCAATGCGTATGCAATCATACCTGGTACTAAGAAGATAAATACAGGAAGTAATTTTAAGTAACCAGCAAACATGGTACCGCGACGCGCTTCTTTAATGCCTTTTGCAGATAAAACACGTTGTACGATGTATTGGTCGGTACACCAATACCAAAAACCAATAATGAATGAACCAAATACAATGCCAGGCCAAGGGAATTCAGCATCTGAAGCACTGCGAATAAGGTGCATATTAGCATCGTTGATACGCTCAACTTCTGCCCAGCCACCTACTTTATCTAGTCCAACAACTAATATGACCAAGGAGCCAATAATGAGCACCGGAGTTTGCAACACCGAGGTCCACATAATGGCTTTCATACCGCCAAGTACCGTATAAATACCGGTGATCACGACAAGGCCAATTGCTGAAATCCAGAAGAAGTCGATACCCCAAATGCTCTCAATACCCAAGATTGTTTTAAATGCGATACCGCCGGCATAAACCGTTACCGCAACCTTGGTTAATACATAACTAATCAATGAGATAACAGATAAGAAGGTACGTGATTTAGAGTTAAAACGGCGCTCTAAGAATTCAGGCATGGTGTAGACTTTACTACTCCAATAGAAAGGCACGAAAATCCAACCGAGTAGTAGAATGATCCACGATTGCATTTCCCAGTGAGCCAGTGCCATACCCGATTGTGCGCCTGAACCTGAAAGGCCCACTAAATGTTCCGAGCCAATGTTCGATGCGAAAATAGAGGCACCAATCACTAACCAACTTGCATTACGACCCGCTAAAAAGTAATCAGCGGTGTCTTCTTCTTTTTGTCGCATAGACATCACGACAACGCCTAGTAACAGGACAAAAAATCCTGCTAGCACTGCCCAGTCTAAGGTACTTAGTTCGACCATCGTGTGTTCCACCTAATTTTGAAAGAGAATTTTGCTTTTTTAGTTGTTGAATAAAAATATTATATTATAAATAAGGTAAGTGAAAGAGATTTGTTAAAATAAGGTGACAGTCTGTAGGTAAAATGGTGACTGTATTGTTTGAAATATAGACACTTGTATTAGGCTGTTTTTTGCTTGTTATTGATTTTAATCAATTATTTCCAGGATGACGGAATAGCTTTATAGATGTATCATATTACTCAGATCTTTTGAGGAACACACATGGCGCGTTTAGAAAATTTAAACCTATCACAACAAGTTACCAATGAGCTTGGTAAAGCAATAATTGTTGGTGATTATAACACTGAAACGGGGCTACCAACCGAAGCACAACTTTGTGAAGTGTATGGTATTAGCCGCACAGCTGTTCGTGAAGCAGTGAAAATGCTTGCTGCAAAAGGACTGATTTCTTCTCGTCCACGACAAGGTATTCGTGTTGAGTCGGCGGAGAACTGGAACTTATACGACACAAGCGTATTAAAATGGTTGTTAGAAAGCAGCCCATCACTTTACGTACTTAAAGAATTTCTACAAGTGCGCTTGGCGATTGAGCCACAAGCAGCAGCACTTGCAGCAAGAAAAGGCGACCAAGCAGCCATTGCAGAAATTAAAATGGCACTCGATAAAATGCAAGCGGCAGCAGAAGAGCCAGAAGGCGTAATGCATGAGCCAGATCTTGCCTTCCACACAGCAATTTTACATGCCAGTGGTAACCGTTTTTTCTATCAATTACGTGACTTTATTCGCACCGCATTACACGTAAGTATTCAACATACTACACCTGCTAAGGGTAATAAAAAGGCGATCGCTGAAGAGCACTTTAAAGTGTATAACGCGATTGCAAGCGGCGATCCTGAACGTGCTAAAAACATGATGACGTACATGATTGATGAAGCAATGGCGTTTATTGAAAAAGAAATCGCTGATAAAGAAGCGGCTCAATAAGTATCGCTTCTTGACGTTGTAATTACTTTAAAACAAAAGGTTATCATGCCAAATTCAAACGAGCTAAAAACAGTTTACCCAAGCCTTGCTGGTAAGAGTGTGTTTATTACTGGCGGTGCATCGGGAATTGGTGAAGTAATGGTAACGCGGTTCTGCGAGCAGGGCGCGAAAGTCACCTTTGTTGATATTGCAACTGATCAAAGCGATGCGTTATGCGCTAAATTAGCTGGTAAATATGAGTTTGACCCGCAGTTTATCCATTGCGATATTCGTGATGTAGAAGCTTTAAAAGCGGCTATTGAGCAAACGCGTCAGCAACAGGGTGACATTGGTGTGTTAATTAATAACGCAGCCGATGACACCCGCCATGCCGCTGAGAATATGGATGTGAAATATTGGGAAGATAAGTTTGCTGTTAACTTGCGCCCGTGTTTCTTTTCATCGCAAGCTGTAGTTGAACACATGCAGCGCTTGGGCGGCGGTAGCATTATCAATATGGGGTCGGTAAGTTGGCGTATTAAGCAAACAGGCATGCCAGCCTACACAACCGCAAAAGCGGGAATTGAAGGTTTAACCCGTTCATTAGCTGCTTCATACGGTAAAGACAATATTCGTGTGAATTCACTGGTTCCGGGTTGGGTGATGACAGAGCGCCAAATGACTCATTGGCTAACCCCAGAAATGATTGAAGATGTTCGTTTAAGTCAGTGTATTAACGAAACAATACAACCAGACCATATAGTGAATGCCGCGTTATTTTTAGCTGCTGATGACAGCCGCATGATGACAGCACAATCACTGATAGTGGATGTAGGTTGGACTTAATTAAATTGTTAGTTGCTTTAACTTAAATTAAACCAAAGAAAAAATTTTACACGATCCAAATAGTACTATAATAATAAATAATTATTTTAAACATTTGAATCTAATAGTTAGGAAGGTGGTAAGAAAGTTTGACCGACTTTGTACTTGTTTATTTAATTCTGATTATTGGCGCTTGCCTGCAAAGTGTTATTGGCTTTGGTTTAGGCATGCTATGTGTGCCTGTGCTTTACTGGCTTATGCCAGAGCTGGTGCCTGGGCCAATGATTTTGAATGCGCTGTTTTTAACGTCGGTGTTAATGATTAAACACCGCGGTGCGATAGACATGAAACAGACGGGCATTTCCATTATTGGTGGTGCAGTGGGAGTTATTCTTGCTGCTGTGGTGATGTGGTATGTCAATGCGAAGCAGTATCAACTCTTGCTAGGAGTGAGTATTTTGATAGTGGTGGCATTGTCTATCATAGGTATGAAACCAAAAATTTCTACCATTACAAGCTTACTTGCGTCAATGTCGTCGGGCTTCTTAGGCACCACAACGTCTGCCGGTGGGGCACCGATGGGGCTTCTCTATCAAGCTGAAGATAAAGACAAAATTAAAGCAAACCTGAGTGCCTTTTTTGTATTTATAAACTTGTTTGGCATAATTGTATTGATGCTAACAGGCTCTGCCGATATGGGCGATGTAAAGCTGTTCTTTTTTTGCTTACCCGCCATTTTAATTGGCTGGGGCTTATCGTTTGTGATCAACAATAACCTCAATGAAAAGGCCATTCGCGGTATCATCTTGCTGGTTGCGGGTTTATCTGGTCTAGCACTTATTTTCATACACAGATAGAATGAGAATAGTTCAGCTTTTTGTGTAGTGAAGAAAATGCTCGATGACACCATTAAAATAATCATTTCTAGCCAATGCCAATTGGGCGAAGGTGCCTATTTTGCTAAGGCACATAACTGTTTATTTTGGGTCGATATTTTAGGGCAGCGTTTGTTTCGTTTACAGTGTCAATCGATGCGCGTTAGCCAGTTTACTATGCCAGAACCGATTTGCTGGGTGATGGAAACCGAGCAAGCTGAATTAATCGCAGGCTTTGCCAAAGGCATTTATAAACTAAATAGTGAAGACTTTAGCCGCGAACTTCTTTACTCAATCGATCACGAACCCTCACAAAACCGCTTAAACGATGGTAAAACGTCTCGCCAAGGCTTTGGCTTTTTCGGCTCAATGGACTCTCAAGAGCAAACTGATAGTGGCAAGTTATACCGTTTTGGTCATGGTCAGGCTCCGACAGCAGTAGATCATGACTACACAATTAGTAATGGCCCTGCGGTAAGTAAAAATGGTCAGTTTTTATATTCTACAGACTCAGATAAACAAACAATCTACCGCTTTACTCTGAATGAGCATGGCGAGCTTGCTGATAAACACGAGTTTATTCGCTTTACTGACAATATGGGTTTTCCTGATGGCATGACCGTTGATAGCGAAGATCATTTGTGGGTTGCTGCATGGAATGGTTATGGCGTGTATCGTTTTGCTCCAAGCGGTGAGCAAGTACAGTTTATTCGCTTACCCGCACCGCGTGTTACGAGTGTCGCATTTGTAGGTGAAGAGCTCACGCATCTGGCGGTGACAACAGCGGCAGTAGGGCTCGAAGACTCAGTGCTCGCTGATTACCCGCACAGTGGTGGCGTGTTTATTCTTGAGCCGGGCGTTAAAGGTATTGCTGAAACGCCCTTGAAGCTATAGGTTTTCCATTACTTGATAACGCAACTCGCCAATAAACGAGCGTGCTGCCGGGCCAAGCTTGTCACCGTCTTTAAAGAGTAAATGTAACTTAGCGCTGCGACTGCTGTTATGGGTTAAATTAAGTGCTTTCATTTGCCCTGTCGCAAGTTGTTTTTCTATCGCGACTTTTGGTAACCACGCAAAGCCCAATCCATTACTGATCATATCAATCGAAGTGCGCATATGAGTGACGGTCCAGCGCTGATCGGCACCTAACCAGCCACCATCTTGTTTGTGCTTATTCGCTGAATCGCGAACTACAATCTGGCGGTGTGATTTTAAATCTTCGAGGGTAATTTCACGCTCTATCGCATGCAAGGGATGATCTGGGTGGGCGACGGCAATAAACTCGATATCACATAACTCTTCGTGAAAGCTTGCCGCAATTGGAAAGCCGGTAATAGCAATGTCAACCTGATCGTTTTCGAGCAGTTCATTGCCCCCCATTAGTACAGACTCATGCAGCTCAATACGCAGTTGCGGGTATTGCGATGACGTGTCGTTAAGTACCTTATAAAGCAATTGTTGTGGGAAAATAGCATCAACGGCAATGCGTAACTTACTTTCGATACCTTCACCCAAAGTTTGCCCAATGGCCTCAACTTTAGCGGCTTCATCGAGTAAGTAATTGGCGCGCCGTAGCATCATCTCGCCGGCTTCAGTCAGCACGGTTTTACGGCCTTGAATGCTGAATAATTTTACATCGAGCGCAGATTCAATTTTGCCAACTGCGTTATGAATACTCGATTGGCTTTTATGAATACCTTGTGAGGCTTGGTTAAAGCCTCCAAATTCAACAACAGCACGAAACATGCGCCACTGTTCTAGCGTAATTCTTAGCATGATGTTCCTTTGCTTACTTAACTACCTAATAGTACCTGTAAATGCTGATAAAGTTTACTTTTTAGGTTAGGGCAACTCAATATACTCAAGCTCATCACCAGGAATGCTTGCAAAGCGCTGTGCTTGCCAATCTTGTTTTGCTTGCTCGATGCGCTCTTTGCTGTAAGCAACAAAATTCCAGTGTAAATACGGGACTTTATTGAATTTACTGCCACCGAGTAAAATAAAGCGGCTGTGCATTAGAGTCGTTATTTCGTGTTCGCTGTCATCAAGTAGCACAAAGTCGCCTTGGGTATAGCGAGTATCACCCACACTAATTTCACCGTAAATAACATACACGGCGGTTTCATGATGAGGGTGCGGTTTAGTAATATGACTACCTTGCTCGGCGACTGTATCGACATAAAACATCGGTGAGTAGTTTTTCACTGGGGAGCTTAAGCCATAGGCATCACCGACAATGAGTCGCATCAGCACGCCTTTTTCGATTTTCTCAGGCAATTGCTGTTTTTTGATATGTTCAAAACGCGGTGCTATTTCGGTCATACTCTCAGGTAAAGCAACCCAGCATTGCAGACCATTAATGTCGTGCTCGCTCGCCCGCACTTCAAGGCTTTCTCTTTCTGAGTGCACTATACCGCGACCTGCGGTCATCCAGTTAACATCGCCGGGTTCTATTTGCAGGCTATTACCTAGCGAATCGCGATGGTAAATACTGCCAGTAAATAAATAAGTGAGCGTTGATAGGCCAATATGAGGGTGAGGCCTCACATTTATGCCTTCACCGCGAGGAAAGTGGTTTGGCCCCATGTGGTCAAAAAAGATAAATGGGCCAACCATTTTTTTGTCAAAATGCGGCAAGATGCGTTTTACATCGAGCCCACCAATATCGTGGCTGGTTGCTGTTAATAACGTTGCCATTTTCGCGCTCCCTTAAAAACAAATTCAGCCAACAACTTAGGTCATTGGCTGGTAGAAATATTACGCCTGACTACGTTTTAACACTAGTTGATCTAGGCTGATTTTGCCTGCACCAACACTGGCTAATGCTAAAAAGCCGCCTGCCATCGCAATGTTTTTGTAGAACATTAAAAATTGCATTTGATCATCAAGTTGAAAGTGGAATAGCAAAGCGCTGACTAAGCTGAAACCAGCAAAAGCGATAGCGGTTAGTTGTGTTAAAAACCCTAGTAAAATAAATAACCCGCCAACAATTTCAAAAGCAATCACAAACGGCAGTAAGAACTCTGGTAAACCTACTGATGCCATGTACTGTGCAGTTGCATCAAAGAATTCTATTTTGCTAAAGCCAGTTAGTAAAAAGATGGCCGATAAACCAATACGCGCCAATAAAGTGCTAATATTTTGTAAGTGTGGTTGAGCTGAGATTAAAGTAAAAAGTTTCATAGTAGGTATCCTGTTTAGTTGAGCAGTGTGTCTGCGATGGAGTAACTATAGATTCACTTTAAAAGAATTAAAAATTGTAAAAATAGCGTTTATCATTCTTTAAAAGAGAATTTAAAAGGAGGTAAAATATGAAGTTGTTGTTATTAATAGGGTTTTGTTTTTCGGTGGCTAAAAGTAGTTTGGTGTTTGCTGAACAAAATTTACCAAATAGTCGTCATTATGAGTTGCTAGCTTCAGATATTGCTTTGCAGCAAAGCTGGCAAGTTAAAGACGCAATCAAAGGTTATGAGTTGCTGGAATATCAAATTAACCTTAATAAAGGCACTACTTTAAAGGTTGATTTTGCTCCATCAAATTCAAGCAGCTACTTTAATATTTTACCAAAAGGCAACCCAACAGCTTTGTTTGTTGGCCCGGCAAAAGGTGATCATGCCGAGATTAAAATTCCTGATAATGGCGATTATGTGATTCGAGTGTTTTTGATGCGCAATGCTGCGCGCCGTGATGAGCAAAGTGAATTTACAGCAGATATTAGCGTCGTAAAAAGTACATTAAAAGGCATGCACCCAAGCTGGGATGTCGATGGTGATGGGGTAAATGATTGCGAGAAAGACGGTAGCTGCGATCACACGGTTGACTACAGTCTTCCTCGAAAGTTGAATTAGGCCTTTATTGAGGCCTAATCAGCTTATTATTCAGGCGCTACTTCAAGTGTTGTGAATAATGAGTAGCGTACGTTATCGATATCGGCCTCTGTTGGTTTTTGATCAACTGATGCTTCAATTAGATACATATCGGCGTGAGCGAATGTCACCGTAAAGAAGCCTTTTTTATCGGTTGTTACTTTCACTTCGTCACGCTCGTTGCGGTAGCGTGCACTACCACGAACAATCGCAAGCTCAACGTCGGCAGCTGGTTTGCCATCCATTAATAATTGGAACTTAGCTTCTTCACCAGCAAATAGATCGTTCGGGTGAGTAGGTCCTGAAATTTCTAAGCCTTGACCAAGCAATGTTGGCTTAGAAGTACCATTACGGCTTACAAAAGTATCAACAGTTGCGATTGATTTTACAGTGCGCACGTCGGTTGCGCCTGCTGGTAGGTCTGCTTCTTTTTTACCTGCGAACACACGGCCACGGTTGCCATCTTTGTCTTTATAGAAAGTCATTAGCATTGGCTTTTGCTGCATAGCAATGTGGTAAGTACCGTCTTGCGTTAAGCTCACTGCCGCTGAGTTTTTGCGTTTTAAATAGTATGCGCGAATCGTTTCTTCGACCGGCTTACCATTTGGTGCAAGGGCAACTAATAAGCTGTCGTCATACTCTGCGCCTTTTTGTTTTGGGCGGTATGCTTTATCTGGGCTAAATAACTCATTAGAAATACTGGCATCGATCATCACGTAGTGAGTTTTCTCACCAGATAAAGAAGTGTGAGATGGCATTAACCAACGGGCATGTGCTTGTGCGTAGCCAGATGCAAGTGCTGTGAAGGTCACAGCGCCGATCAGCGCTGTTTTTAATAATTTTAATTTCATTGTTTGTCCTTAATTACTGGTAATGGTAACAAAGCTAGTCGCGAACTCTTTTTCGCCTTTAATTGTGACTTTGCCGTCTTTTGTTAAGTCGATTTCAACGCGGGTGTAATCTCGGCCACCTTCTTCACGTACAACTTCAACATTAAGTAGGTAGCTGCCAGGTTTAACTGGATTACCTTTTAAATCTTTACCTTGCCATTCAATCGTATAAGTACCTGGGCGTTTTGTTGCACCTGTCACACCATCAAAGTTGTCGTTGCTACGACCGGCTTTTCGCCACCACTGACGTAAGTCTTTAAACCATTCAGCTTTTTCGACCCAAAGTGCAATCGTGGTAACGTGTTTACGTTCAGGTGTTTCTAGCCATAACGCCACGTAAGGGCGATGATATGGAGAAACATCTAGCTCAGGTAAGGTAAATTCAACGGTGAGGTTGGGATCTTTTGCAAAGCTCAGTGGGCTGAATAAACAGCCAATTAGTAGAGCAACGAGTAAGTGGGCTTGTTTCATTAAGATACTCCTTTAAGTTGAGGCACCCAAACTAGATAAATAACCAAAGGCGTGGCAACACCAAGAAGCGTTAACCAAAGACCTGCGGCACGTTTTTTACGGTTTTGAAAGAGAATAAATAATCCGGTGACAGCAAACAGAATCATCAAAACAGCTGAAATATCAATCACCCAGCTCCATGCTTCACCTGTATGGCGGCCTTTGTGTAAGTCGCCGATCAGACTCATAAAGCCACCGGTTTGATAATCAATATTAAGTTCACCGGTTTGAAAATCGATTTCGGCGTAGGCAAAGCCAGCCGGAAGCGGGTAGTCGAGCATCACCAAGGCATCTTCTTTTTCCCACTCAATACTTTTTACATTGCTGAGTGAAAACTGCTGTTGCATGTATTGTTCTATTTCAGGGTAAAGGCTTGGCAATGTGTCGAGGTTTGTTTGCGCTTTTTCAAATAACTCAGCAGAAACAAGTAGTTGGTTCTGACCATTATGTTTATCATTTTCGAGCCAACTAACGTGGTTAAGGATGATGCCGCTGACACAAAATAAAATAAGTAAAAAGAATAAGGCCGTTGAAAGGTATATATGCAAGGCACGGCTAACGCTATAAAAGTTGCGTTTGTTAAATGAGAACATAATGCGGTTTATTCGTTAAAGATACAAATATGATAATGATTTGTATTACTGATAACAAGCAGGTTTACGTTCTTTACATTTCTTTGTGCTAGAAATGAATAGCGAGATAAGCCATAACTGCTAGCTGCGAGCTGAGAAAACAGGCAAGCAACATCAAGCGCATCTGTGTGGTTATATTAACTTGAATTAGGGTTGGTTTATTGGGCGCAGATGGGCGGTTAATTAAATAGGCTAATACGCTCAATTCAATCACTGCCACAAGATACATCACCCAAATGGGTGCGGCACTTTGTAGTAAAAAAGCATATCCGATAGCCATACCAAAACCTGCTAAAAACTTAGCACGGGTAGGAACAACCTTATGCTCTTGCCAAAACCTTAACGGTTGGCCGTATCTAGGGTGGTTTAGCAGCCAGGCCGAGAGTTTGGGTGATGAGCGGGTAAAGCACGCCAATGCTAGTATAAAAAAGATAGTCGTAGGCATCACAGGTAATGCAATACCTATGATACCTAAACCCACCATCAATAACCCGAGTAATTGATAGCAGCCATTTTTATAGGCGTTAAACGCCGCTCTCACATTCATCAATAAAGTTGGGCCTGATAAAACTTAAATCGTTGTAGTGCTTGTTCGATACCTATGATCAAGGTGGTTTGTATTTATTGGTTTTAGCAACATAGTCTACACCATGTTGTTTATTTAACTTTAGCTCAGCTTAATATTATTAGCTAACACTATAGGTAAACTTACTTTAAACAAATGAAAAGCCCAGTTTAAACTGGGCTTGTAGGTCTTATTTTTGGCTATTTCTAGAAATAATAACCAATATTGATATTGAAGCGAGTTTCGGTGTCGTCGCTGTCGCCAGCAATTGAACCGCCAACAAATGGTTGGTTTTTCGCTTGTACAAAATCAAAATAAGTGAATAAGCCACCTGCGGCAACAGATACCCCTGTTACATTCATCCATGTATCTTCGCTGTTATCTGACTTGTCATAAATAATGCCGTAGTCATTATAAAACTGCAGGTTTGTTACCGGACCCCACTCTACAGGCAGGCTGTAAGCGATATTGGCATTTGTCATGGTTGCTTCTGCGGCAATGCTATCGTAAAAAGCATAAGCACCCACAGCCATACGGTCGACGTTGTCGATATCGTAGTTATACTCACCATGTTGGAGCTGGAAGTTCCATGGGCCAATAGTACTGTTTAAGTGCAGTGCCCAAGCGTAGTAATCGCCGGCTTTGTCTTCGCCGTCATGCAAACCACCTGATAACGCAGAAACACCTAGCTCGGTGGTGCCGCCGTCATGCTCAAAATGATAGCCATAACGGCCAGAGAAGGTATTGTACTCACCAATCGGATTGGTTGGTTCGGCATAAACACCTTCATCAGCAGAGCGGAAACCGACAACATCATATGAGTAGCGGTCGCTTCTATCGTCTACATAGCCGTCAACACCACCTAGCTCATCATTTTTGAAAAAGCCGAGATCAATTTGCCAGTTATCAGCAATTTTGCGCTTGAATAGAACACCTAAATCATGATCATCTTCAAGACCTATATAATAAGTAGTGCCAAAGAAATAGTTGTGCGAGTTGTAAGGCCAGTTACCAAAAGGCACTTTGGTAATACCTGCCTGCACCTGCCAGTCTTCAGCAAAGTCATAGGCTGCATAGGCATATTTAACTGCAGTCATGTAATCGAAAAAACGGATCTCAGCGTTAAGCTGTACATCACCGACATCGCCTGCAAAATTTAGTCTGAAGATGTCAAAGTCGAAGTCGCCACCGCGGTTTTTATTACCATCGTCATAGGATGTATGGCTGAAGTTGGTACGTACTGCACCCCCAACCTTAATGCCAGATTCTTTTTTAGGAGCTTCAACAGCCGCTGTTTGCTGCTCAAGTTGCTTTTGTTGCTTTGCTACTTGTGCATCAATTTGCGCTTGTTTCTCGGCTTGTTGCTGTGATTTTTCTTCTGCAGCATCAAGTTTGCTTTGCAGTTGCTGCATTTGCTGTTTCAGTAACTGCAGCTGTTTTTGAAGGTCATCAATTTCAGATGCCTGACTAAGACTTGAAGTTGTGCCCAAGGCTATTGCGAGGGCTAACTTTGATAGTTTAAGCATGAATTTTCGCTAGTGTTGGAATGGGTACTACCAAGCATAGTTGATATTCATGCTGAACCCAAGACTAGCCACAGAAAATTAATATTAATCAATCAGTTTTAATTTTTACTGTGGTTCTAATGTCTTGGTGATTGCGCCAACTTCAAGTAGTGGTGAAGCATCAAGTTGATCTGCATCCATCATTGCGGCAATACGTTGCATTGATGAAAGTAATAAGCTTTGTTCCCACTCTTCGAGTGCTGAGAACTTTTCGATGAAGTGCTCTTGCAGAGGTTGAGGTGCTTGTTCTAATAGCTGTTTACCTGCTTCTGTGAGATGCAAACTAACTCGGCGTTTATCTAATTGGCTACGTACACGGGTGATAAGGTTACGGTTTTCTATACGGTCTAAGATATTGGTAACCGTAGCCGGGCTTAAATTTACATTTTGTGCAATGCGACTAGCGGTTATGCCATCGGTTTGTGCAACCTCGTTCATAATCAGTAATTGTGGGCCTGTTAAGCCTGAGGTTTTATTGAGCTGTTTTGAATGAAGGTCGATGGCTCTGATCACTTTGCGCAGCGACACTAGTAGCTCGTCATACTTTTGCATGTTTCTGTCTCTTAAATAAGGCGGCGTGGAACAACCGCAATCGCAAAATATTACACATCTAATAAATTGAGTTCAAATAAATAATAACTATGTGTCTTATAATTTGCGGCCATAAAGGTTGTTATCGTGTTTATTTATTAATTAGAGTAGAAATTAAAACATAAAAGTTGAAATTTAGATGGAGTAATTGTTGTTAACACTTAAAATGCAACTACGAGGTGACACCATCACTTTGTAGTAAAACAATTTATACAAATAACTAAATATTATTTACTAAAAGCCACTGCATTGGGTAAGGTGGATTTTTCTTTCATTAAATGGGACGAATTATGAAGTTATCGCCATCAGTTACGATTGAGCAAAGTGAAACCGGGCTTGAATTTATTAAAGTTGCTAGTGAGTTTTGTAGCGCTACTATTTTTCTGCAAGGTGCGCAGATCACTGAGTTCACGCCAACCGATAAAAAGCCACTATTATGGGTCTCAGAATTAGAAGATTTCCAAGAAGGCAAAGGTGTGCGAGGCGGTATTCCGATTTGTTGGCCATGGTTCGGAGTAAGCCAACATGAAGGCTGGCCAGCTCATGGTGTTGCTCGCACAAGTTTATGGCGTGCAGAAGAAGTGAAAGAGCAAGACGATTCTATTTATATCAGCTTGTCATTACCGATGACGCAAGTTGATGAAAAGTATTGGCCTTATAAAACTAAGTTATTGGCCGAGTTTATTTTAACCTCTAGCTTAGAGCTACGTTTAACAACCACAAACTTAGATAACCAAACTGTACAGTTCACTCAAGCACTGCACACGTATTTCCCAACACCAGCAATTGAAGAAACAAAAGTAGATGGCCTGCAAGGCGCGAAATACATCGAATTTGCTGAAGGTCCATTTGAGCAAAATGAGTTAGTGTCGTTCGCGCGTGAAACAGACATGGTTTACACCGAAGCAAAAGACACTCAGCGTATCATTACACCTGATGGCATTATTGAAGTAGGCCGCGAAAATTCAACATCGTGTGTACTTTGGAACCCATGGATTAATAAATCAAAACGTCTTTCTAATTTTGCTGATGACGAATATCACGTCATGCTGTGTTTAGAAGCGGCTAATGTCCTTGATGATAGTGTTGAACTTGCACCAGGAGCAAGCCACACACTTGCAACAAAACTACGCTGGGTATAATTTATAACATATAATAACTCAGTGTTAGCACGTAAGGCCGGCACCGCTGGCCTTTACAAGGAATTACCGTGTTTAGTAATCAACAAATAGAAACCCTACCAAAGCATCAAACGATTCAATTCCAACCACTTGCAGATAATGCGATATGGCATGTACAACTAAATTGGTTGTTGTTTTATGTGCCTTTAATGGCCGTGATCATTACAGTACGGCACTTTAATCCAGCCATTAGCCAAGCTATTGCTACACCTTGGCTTTTGGTTTTGCCATTGTTGGTAATACTGTCAATGGTTTACAACCTTTACAGCGTTCGCGCCAAAGGGGTGGCAGTAAGAGAGCATGATATTGCCTTTAAGCGAGGTTTAATTTGGCAACAAATCACCTTATTGCCTATTTCTCGTGTGCAACACACCGAAATTCATCGCGGCCCAATTGAGCGAAAGTTAGGACTCGCAACACTCAGGCTTTACAGTGCCGGTGGCATGAGTGCTGATTTACATATCAGTGGGTTAACGGACGAACAATGCAATGATGTCCGCCAGTTCGTGCAAAGTTATGGTGATAATGCAGCAACTCAAGAAAATGAGCTTGCCGATGAGTGATCAACAATGGCAACGCGTGTCGCCATGGGCGCTACTGTATTTTATTGTTCACTTTGCACTGCGCTTCATAAAAGATGGGCTGCTTAATTTACTGCCTATTTTGGTGTTATTTGTTACGCAAGTTGAGCAAAAGCTGTTTTGGGGGCAAATAGCTGTTGCCGTGGCCTCTTTAGTTTTAGTGCTGTATGCCTTTGCTTATTATCGTAATTTTAAATACCGCATAACGGATGGTCACGAAATACTGCTCAATAAAGGGGTATTTAAAAAAGAGCGGCTAACCCTAAAATTTGCTCGAGTACAGAACGTAAACATTGCCGAACCTTTTTATTTTCAGCCAGTTAATTTAGTTAATTGTATTTTCGATGCCGCCGGTAGTAGTGCTCAAGAAGCTGTGATCCCGGGAGTTAAGCTTAGCTATGCCGAGCAAGTTCGTGAACAAGTTATGGAATTTAAGGCTCAGTTACAACAGCAAGAACAGCCGTCTATTGAGCAGAGCGAAGCAACAGATAAACCGAAAACCTTAACGATCAGCAATGCTGAAATTGCTAAGTTTGGTTTGATGTCGAACATGGCAATATTGGCATTGGCTGCACTTGCTCCATTTATGAATGTGATTTTTGAGTACCTCGAAAAAACCATCATAAACCGCCTAGAGGCCATACTGAATGAGCAAGCTGCGTTCGTTGGTAGTGCCGCTGCAATCGCTGTGTTAATCATGGTTGTTGCCATTGTTTTATGTGCTATTTTACTTTCTGTTGTCATGGCCTTGGTGCGCTTTTTTAACTTTCAGCTGTATTTTCAGGACGATAAGTTTAAGCGTGTGGCAGGTTTATTTGAGCGCCAGCAACTCTCGATCAGCGTGTCGAAAATTCAAAGTGTGCAAATCAAGCAAAATATTATTGCTCGGCTGCTTAATCGCTATACCTTAATTTGCCCACAAGTGAGTAGTGGTGGTATGGCTGCTGGGGTTGCGGCACATAAAAATAAACAAACGTTAGTGATGCCAGTAATCACCAAAGAGCAAGTGCAAGCCGTGTGTGGCTGGTTATTTCCATGGTTTGTTGATTTAACAGAGCTTAACTTTGTTAAGCCTGAGCGCGCTTTACTTTATAAGAATACGTTTTTATATGTGGTCCTACCTACTATATTTTCTGCTTTAATTTTCAATGTCTTATTTGATGCTGCTACGATGCTGTGGAGCATTGTCGTGGGCTTAGTTTTGATGATCGGTGTGTTTTTGAATTATCAAAAAACCGGTGTGGCTATGTATCAACATGACGGCCGCTTTTTTGCCGTATTTAAAACCGGCATGCTGGGTGTGCAGTATCGTGTTTTTGAAATCTATAAAGCACAAAGTGTCACCACAATAAGCACTTATTTAATGCGCCGATCACAGCTTAAAAGCTTGTATATACAACTTGCTTCTGGTTCAGTATCAATGCCTTATTTAAAAGCAGAGCTGGCTGAGCAGTTTGCTGATTTCGCCCTATATGAAATAGAAGGCGTCGAGCGGAATTGGTTTTAAATGAAAATAATTCTCAATATCATTGACCTGTTTGGGTTTTTGAGTATACTTTCTCAAAAGCTACAGATGGAGGTTCGCAATGATTTATTTACTACCTATTTTAGCTATTTCAGGTGTTGTCGGATTGCTTTGCTATGCTCGCAATAAGAAGGAGTGTAAAGGTCTTTGCGTAAGTTGTGCAGTGACTTGTATTGCTTTGCTTGTGACTGGCGCGATGGCTCTTGCGGGTCTTGGTGCATTGAGAAGCAGTATTATGTTTGCAGCGACAATATTTATTGTTTATCAATTACTAGGCTTGGTTCGCCCACTTAAGATCGAGTAATTTCTTACACTTTTTAACTTCAGCCTTTTTAAAAAGCATCGCATACTAATCCTTAAATTAAGTAACTTGCTAATCAAGGATTGTGATGAAAAAAGCCCTGTTAACTGCGGCACTACTTGCTGCTAGCCATGCTTCAAGCCAAGAAACTTGGCAAACCATTCATACCGAACACTTTAACGTGCATTTTAGTACTGAGAATCAGCAATGGGCCCGTTCAGCAGCAACAGAGCTTGAAATTGTTCGTGATAAGGTTTTAAAACAGCAAAACCGTGCCCTTGATGAAGTGGTCGATGTACTGGTTTTCGACCCGTTTAACGCCTCCAATGGCTTTGCTTTGCCTGTAACTAATAAGCCTTTAATGGCCTTGTTTACTACGCCCCCGCAATCCGACACGGTGATTTCTAACACTGATGGCTGGCAGCAGTTATTGATTTTGCATGAATATATTCATTTAGTGCATCTTGCTCAGCCTACTCGAAGCGACGTACGTCAGGTTATTCGTAATAGTTGGGATATTTACGATTTAGTTGATGGCGAAATGCCGCGCTGGGCTGCCGAAGGCTATGCAACGCTGCTTGAGTCGAAAATGACAGGCCGAGGCCGTTTATACGATAACCTTTCAGAAGCAATACTGGTTGAATTTGCCCAGCAAGGTGCGCTGCCACAATATAACCAATTGAGTAGTACCGAAGGAGGCTATTTAGCTGGCTCAATGGCGTATTTAATGGGTTCTCGCTTTCTTGCATGGCTCGAAGAGAACTATTCAGCGCAAACTCTTGATGCAGTTTGGACACGCATGCAAGCGGTTAAAGCACGTGATTTTGATGAGGCCTTTAGCGGGGTATTTGGCGACTCACCTGAGCGCCTATATCGTCGTTTTATTGCCGAATATACTTATAAAGCAATGGCTAAAGAGGTAAGTGAGCAAACACTTACAAGTAAGCTTTGGTTAGAGCTTGATTTATACGCTTCGAACCCTGTTTTAAGTTTAGATAACAGTAAACTTGCGATTGTTGAGCGCAACAAAGATGACGAAACCCGTTTAGTCATTTATAGCACTGATGACAATCAACAGGCTGCCGATGATTTTGCAAAGCAGCAACAAGCGTTACTTGATGATGATCCTGTCGATATCGCAGATAAAGCCCCCAATGTCTTTAAGCGTAAGCAAAAACATGTGCTTCAACAAATTAATAGGCAGGGTATAAAAAACCCGCAGTGGTTAGACGAAAATACTTTGTTTTTCACTGCCACAACAACAGTTGCTAAAGGCTCCATTCAAGGTATTTCTGATTTATACCGCTATGATATCGACACTGGTAAAGTGAGCGCTTTGACGCATCATGCAGGGCTGCGCCGCTTTAGTATTAGTGATAACGGGCAAACTGTTTATGCTGAGCAAACTCAGCATGGTTTCTCTGAGCTAGTGCGCCTTGACCTCAATACGGGTGTTTCTACCCCTTTATTTGAGAAAAGCCTAGAAACGGTTTATGACTATCCATTACTAAGCCCTAATAAAGCTCAACTTGCTTATTTAAAAGCGACATTGAATGCCAATTGGGAGTTGTATATACAAGATTTAAGCTCTCAAAAATCACTTACTGTGCCAATGCCTGAGGGCTATCAGTATCTGTCACAACCTAATTGGCAAGCAGATGGCAAAGGGCTATATTTTGTTGCCGGTAAAAAGAAAGCTCTCGATTTATATCATTATGATCTACAAAGCAATTCACTACGCCAATTAACGCAAGGCCAAGAAGCTGTTGCACACCCAATGGCAATGAATAATGGTGAACTTTTGTATTTATCGATCACTGCTGAAGGGCCGAATATCAAGCATTTTGCTGAGCAACCACAAGGATTAGAGGTTGTTGAATTTGCTAAAAGTGCGGCGCCACCACGAGGGCAAGTAACGAGCGAAGTATTACCTGAGGCGAAAATCTACCCGCAAAGCCCAACTGAGCCAGCCGATTATGATATTTGGCAGCAAAAACCAACCTTTTCGTTGGCATCTCAGTACTATTCAGCTTCATCTTCACTGCTTACCCTTGGAGTAAAAAGCAATGACTTTTTAAAGCAGCTCGATTTACAGGCAGGCTATAGTGCTGATTTACATGACAAAGCATTAGAAGGGGTGTTCGCGGCCGTTAAGTACTCAGCGTTTGATTTAAAATTTAAAGCGCTGTTATTTGATTACGACCTTGAATCAGCAAAACAGTACCACTCACAAATGCCACTAAACATTAGTAACACAGGGGCGCATTTAGCTTTGAGTTACCCGTTGCAGTTTCAGCAGCTTAGTATTACGCCGAGTTTGAGCTATAACTACAGTGACTTTAGTAATGGGGATGATCAATGGTTAACGCTTGGCCTTGAACAAAAATGGCAACATGATAGACAGCAATATGGTTTTGCTCAGTCCGTAAGTG
Organism: Pseudoalteromonas sp. PAST1; assembly: GCF_021532515.1. NCBI lineage: Bacteria > Pseudomonadati > Pseudomonadota > Gammaproteobacteria > Alteromonadales > Pseudoalteromonadaceae > Pseudoalteromonas > Pseudoalteromonas sp. PAST1. The sequence continues at coordinate 50,284 of NZ_JAKGBH010000001.1, forward strand.
CCCAGTGGCTATCCGGTGATGCTGACCCGAATAATTGGCAGGGCTATAACTTTGCTACCGTATTGAGCGGTTATGCCTATGATATTCCCGTTTATGTTAATTTTGCTCAGCAATATCGCGATGACAGTAGCCTTGCGCTTGGCGGTTATGAGTCAAACTTAATTAATAATGACACGCAAAGTGGCTTTGTTGTTGCCCCTGAGCTGCCGTTTATTAGTCAATTAGGTAACCGCTATAAAGGCTATGGCGGGGGTATTAGTTACAAAGATTCATTACCTTGGCTTTATTACCAACAGCATCAGGTCGATAACCGAGTTTATGCACAAAGTTACGGTCTCAAGTGGCAAGGAGACTTTAGCTTTGGCATGGGGCCTGCAGGTTTAAATGATGTAAACCTTGATTTTGGCGTCGCCCGAGTAGAAGGCGACGACTTTGAAAATGATTTACGCGCTTGGCTAAGCTTTTATTACTCGTTATAAACTAGTGTTGACCTTTTAAGGCGAAAAGCTTGGCGTGATAAAGTGCTAGTTTTTCGTCTTTATTTTCTATCTCAATGGCTTTTTCTAGCCATTCTTTGCTGCTTTGTTCATTACCTTGCTGATAACTTACAATCGCTAACTCTATATATGGTTCAGATAAATACGGAGCTAATGCGATAGCCTCCTCGAGTTGTTGTTTTGCTTTGTAAAATTGGCCATTGTTACGAGCGTTAATCGCTGTAGCGAGTAACTCGAATGGGTCTTGTCTAAGCATAGCAAGTTGTGAATTGAGCTGCTCTGCCAAAACCTGATCATTCAGTTGCTCGGCCAGCACTGCGTAATTATGTAGTAAATTCGTATCTTTAAAGCCATGCTGCATCGCTGTTTGATAAATATGTTTTGCTCCAGCTAAATCACCCGATTGACGATGTAATACGGCAGCTAAATTGTAAAGCGCAGCAGAATTTGGTGTATATTCATTGGCTTTTAAAATATAGCTGTAGCTCAAATCAAATTGGTTAGCAATAAGTGCGTCGCTTGCTAGGTTGCTGTAATAACGGCTAATTAAATCTTTTAGTTCAGCGCGGCCGGAATAAAAACTACCACGAGCAGGAAAGTAGTCAATGACAGTACCTGGCGGTACCAAATAATTATCTTCTTCACTTAAAGGGGCATAGACTTTGGTGCGAAAATGGCCTGACACATACACTATATTATTTTGCTTACTATAAACAGGCTCACTTGAGACCGCTTGGAAACCAGTTTTGAGCCCGACTAGTTGCGCGTATGCGTGAGTTAAAATTGCTAAACTGATGCAATTGCCTTGCTCATTTTGTAATGCCTGTTGGGCATTTAAGGTGGCGCTAAAATAATTAAAATTACTGAGCTTATTTTCTAAGTATTGATAAAGAACTTGATCATCTCTTAAATAGTCACCTTGGTGTCTTGTGAAATAGTTAAGGAAGCGTTTTTGTTCCTCGGCTGGTAAGGTAAAAAGTTCAGGGTCTTTTAGTTCAACTTGTTGAAAATGTTCATTGTTTAGTAAGCTGGCAACGCTAGGAGGGGGGGCTGACTGTTGGCTTGTACTCTCGCATCCAGCCAAAAAGGAAAATAAAACAATTACATATAAAATTGGCTTCATAGCTTTTCTCTCCTGAATACTATCCGCTCAATGTACCCATATTGCAGTGACTATTCAAGTCAGTCGTTAGTGTCATCAGCTGTAAACAGCTTGTACGGATATCTTGCCAATAGTCAGTTGTATATTTTTTATTCTTTATTGCATTCTAATACTCTCTCATTACAATGCCGCGCTCTTTTAAATCGCTTTAAAAACAGTTGTTTACTGCACTTTCATGGGCGATTTATAAATTGCTAACTTATTAACTAAATTGTAACGAGAGAGGTCTGTTTTGGCGCACTTTTTGCCGATTATTTCATGCTTTATTTTAGCGTTTAGCTTTTATCCGCTTTTAAATAAGATCCGTAAAAATCGCAGTGTGTCGGGCGTTTCGCTGTTAATGATGAGCTTTGGTGTTGCGCAAAGTGTGTATTTCATCACCTTTAATTTGTTTTTTCAGCGTTTTTACATGGTTTTGCCGTTTGTTGTTACCGGCATGCTAAGTGGTGTGATTCTTTACTACTTTGTTCGTTACAATGCTGAACGAAAGCAACGCATGCAGCTAGCTGGGTTATTAGCTATCTCGGTCGTGCCTTTTGGTTTGTTGCTTAACCCTCATTATGAAACAGCAACGGTGCTTAACTGGCTAACCTATGTAGGTTTAGTCATGAGCTCTATTCGTGTTATGCCGCAGACTTATAAAACCATTAAAAGTGGTGATATTAGTAATTTAAGTGCGCGCTACTTTAGCCTACAGTTTGTTGCTGGAAGCTGCGGCCTTGCTGCCGAGCTTGCTATGACGACACCGAGTGTGTCTCACATACTGACCTTTGTAATGATTCTACTGACTAATGCAGCGCAACTAGGGTGTATTCAGTATTATAAATCGCGCCCAGCAATGGCTTAAACTAAAAACAAAAGGCTGCCAAGTGGCAGCCTTTTTTGTGTTGCTAAGATTATGCTTCGAGGGCTTTACTAATTAAGCGATCGATATATTGCTTATGCGCTTTAGCTGCGGTGTCTGCACCCCATGGTACGCTCATATCAGCAATTTGATTTAACTGATAAAGCGCGGCAGCTTTGGCTAGGTTATCGTGCTTGCTCGCTTTGCCTAAACCAGCGATCGTGATTAGCTGATTCACATATTCAACTTGTAGATTGTGACTTAGGGTGTTTGCTTTTTTGCTGTCTACAAAAATGCTTGCTGTTAAGTCATTCATAAATTGGTTAAGTGAATACTCGTTGCCATACATTGCGCTGTCTGAAATACGCAGCATGACAGCCGGGTGTAATAACTGAGCAAGTACCAGCTTCTGCATACCTAAAATCATGCCGTGTGGTTTAGGGTCTTCGTTCTTACCGTAATGATTAAAACCACGACGCTGCTGTAGCAGGTAGTTATACAGTGGCTGCATGCTCGAAAGCACATTTGGCGAGAATACTTTGTCGGCTAACACTTGCATTGCATGTTGCTGGCGCTCAAGTGGCACAGGCGTAAATGGTGCACCATTTTTGTCATCGCCCACCACATTACGTTCTACATAAACACCACCAATTTGACGAGATACCACGCCTGCTTGTGTTCTGTAGCTTCTAAATAAAATGTTCGCTGAGGTAACCAGCTGTTGGTATGACTCACCATTAACCGTGGCTTTGTCTTTAAGTTCAGTAAGCAGCTTATTGATAAGCTCCATACGATCATCAGCATATGCGGCAGGGTTAGATGACATATCGCCAATCATTACACGTGGGTCAATATGGCGGCCTGGAGCACGCATATCATCAGCATCATTACCAAACGCTAAAGCATGCTCAGATGAGCGAGCGAGAATTTTCTCAAGGCGTTGTTGCTCAGCCGCTTTATCAGCCAATGCTTGGCTGTAGCCGTATTCAATTGCCCAATCATCGTAAGGGCCAGGTTTGGTTTGGAAGATATCACCTTGCTGCATACCAATAGGGGCAATGTTTGCTGGTGCATAGTCCATAACAGAACCCGTTACGATACCTTGCGTTTTACTCTTATCGTGAACTTCTTTTTCATCCCATAAGATAGATGACTTCATATTGTGGTTAAGACCAAGGGTATGGCCTACTTCGTGTAAAACTAGCTGAGTTAAACCTTGGCGTAAAATCTCTTTGTCTTCAATGCTCGCACCTGTGCCTAAGCCTTTAGCAAGTAGCATGTTTTCTTGAATGCTGTGACCCAATGAGCAATGTAAATCGGTGCTGCTTTGGTTAGTTTCAAGCGTGGTTGCACCTTGGGTGTATAAAGTGTCGTACATCCAACGGTTTTTCATGAAAACATACTCTAACATGATGTCAGAGCCTAAGATCTCACCGGTTAATGGGTTCGCAAGGGCAGGACCATAACCACCAAATGGAGGGCGTGGTGATGCAGTCCAACGTAACACGTTGTAGTTAATATCGCCTGCATCCCAATTGGCGTCATCAGGTTGTACTTTTACTTCGATGGCATTTTTAAAGCCTGCTTTTTCAAATGAGCTATTCCACGCGAGCACGGCATCACGAATAGTGTCTCGCCACTCAACCGGGGTAGTATTTTCAATCCACCAAGTAATCGGTTTAACTGGCTCAGACAGTGCCGCTGACGGGTCTTTCTTTTGTAAGTCCCAGCGCTTGATGACATCTTCATAAGGTGCCCAATCCGCTGATGTCATATTGTCGAATTCGTTAGTGAAATAACCAATACGCGCGTCATCTTGGCGAGCTTGATAATCATTTTTCGGTAACGCGACAAATGAATGCTGTACTTTAATTGAAACGTTACGAGGATCGCTTACGGCTTTTGAACCTCGTACTGTTGGGTTAGCATTAGAAAATACATAATCCACCACAACATCTAGGTTATTTGGGTAAGGGCGCTGTTTAACAATACGCGATTTTTTGTCGTTTAACTTACCAAGTTTAAAGCGTTTGCTGGCATTTTTATCTTTTGGGTTTGCCCAAGGTGACACTTTATGCAGTGCTTCACTTAAAAAGAGCCTATCAACTTTAAAAGCAATTTTACCGTCTTCTTCTTTTTCGATTTTAATACTCGCAAGGACAGCTTCGCTGATGTTGGCATCGGCAGAGCGTGCTAGGGCTGAGTTTTCATCAAATTTATAGCGCGGTGTTTTGCTAATAATATCAATGCGGTCAAAGTATTTACGAAACTCAATTAGCTTTGTCTCGCGATATGCCCCTCTGAAGTGACCTGCGTCAGTAACACCATCAACGGTGTGAGCAAAGTACACAAATGGTGTATCAAGTTGAGATTGGTCGATCACCATTAAGTTATCGCCGGTTTTCGCATCTTGGTAAATGCTGAAAACACCGGCAAACTCGCTTTTATCTTTGATCATTTCAGCCAGTGTTTTTGGCTTCTTTTCTTCTTTTTTCGCTTCGGCGGCGTGGCCATTCATGGCAAACGCTAAGCTTAGTGCCAGCGCAATGTTTGTTATTTTCATTGTTAACTCGTTCCTTTAATTATTTCTCAATCAAGTTTAATGAATTAACCTCTTGATAAAAGGCTGTTTGTTAACAAGTGTGAAAGTAGTGTTGTAAGCCTCTGATATTAAGTGGTTTTTGTTTGTAACAAATTGTTCTTAGATAAGTTTTGGTTTTTGTGTTGCCAATTTATATGTTTTTGTAACAGTTCCTTACAAATGTCACATTAATGTTTCTGTCAGCTTTGGTATGATAGGGCCAGTGAAAATATTATAGGTGTAAGTTATGCGCACAAGTTTATTAAAATGGATCTTACCGTTTGTTGCATTAATCGTTGGTGTTGCTGGTTTTAAGGCAATAAACGCGATTGCTCAAGAGCCTAAAGACAAGGATGTAGTTGATGTGCGTCCTTTAGTACAGGTTGAGCCAGTAGCAAGTGATGATCATCAAGTGATTATTAATAGTTACGGCGAAGTGAAACCGCTTGAAAGTACCTTACTTGCCTCGCAAGTGGCAGGTGAAGTTACAAGCTGGCATCCAAATTTTGTTGCTGGTGGCATCGTAGCGCGTGGTGAAGTGTTATTTACCATCGAAAAAGATAACTACGAAGCAGCTGTACTACAAGCTGAAGCGTCACTTGCCAGTGCTCAAGCGGCACTGATCGAAGAGCAAGCACAGGCTAAAGTGGCAGAGGATGAAGCAAGACGTTACCCAGAGCGTGAGCGCACCGACTTATTCCTACGTAAACCTCAAGTTTTAAGTGCACAAGCAGCTGTTAAATCAGCTCAAGCGGCATTAAAACGTGCCGAGCGTGACCTTGCTCGCTGTGAGGTGAAAGCACCTTACGATGCACTGGTGATCAGCCGTGAAATTGGTGTTGGTCAATACATTAATGTAGGCAGCCAAGTTGCTGAAATTAATAATATTGAAAGTGCAGAAATCATTGTACCAATTGCTGGTTTCGATAGTGTATTTTTACCAAAACGCTTAAAAGGCGTTAAAGCGACCATTATCAATAAAGGCTTAAACAGCTTTACTCGTGAAGCCGAAATTGACCGTGACCTAGGCGTTGTTGATAACGCGACGCGTATGAGCAACTTAGTTGTTCGTGTTGATGACCCATACGGCTTAAAGCACGACGTACAACCTATTAAATTTGGTGCTTACGTTCAAGTGAACTTTGCCGGTGCAACATTACAAAACATCTACCGTTTACCGCAGTCTTTAGTGAATAACCAAACGGTGTGGATTGTGAACGGCGAGAATAAACTTGAACCACGTAAAGTAACCGTAGTGCGTGAAGAAGGTGAGTACTTCTATATCAGTGATGGCCTTGAAGTGAATGACCAGTTGGTTCTAACGCTACCTGAGTATCCGCAAGAGGGTATGGAAGTGAAGATTGCTGGAATGAAAGAAATGACAAGCGATGCAGAAACTGCAGCGGTTGAAAAGCTTTAAGGTAGCACTATGACTGATACAAACACAGAAAAACAGTCTGGCCTTATTGCTTATTTTGCCAATAACTCGGTCGCTGCTAACTTAATGATGGTGTTTATCATCATCATGGGGATCATTAGTTATTTCACTATTCAGCGTCAGATGTTCCCGAATATTGAAATTAACTATATCGAGGTACAGGCCAATTATCCGGGTGCCTCACCACAGGAAATTGAAGAAAGTATTCTAATCAAAATTGAAGAGTCACTAAAAGATGTCACCGAAATTAAACGTGGTGTATATCGTTCGTTCCGAAATAGTGGCACTGCAAGTTTAGAGATCAACACAGATGCAGAGCTCACTGATGTACTCGATAAAGTGAAGCTACGAGTAGACAGTATTGCGACTTTCCCTGCGGGCATGGAGCCGGTGACGATTAGTCAGGTTGAGTTTCGCCAAGACGTGATTGGTATGACGCTAGTAGGTGATATTCCACTGACTGAGTTAAAGCCTGTTGCAAACAAAATTGAAGATGAGTTATTGCAGTTATCTAATGTGTCGCTGGTGCAAAACGATGTACCACTTGATGAGATTGCGATTGAAATTGACCCAGATTCACTGCGTCAATACAACCTTACTTTAAGTGATGTGGCCAGTGCAGTACGTCGTTACTCTGCGAATATTTCGGCCGGTCAATTACGTACTGACGCAGGTATTATCTCGGTACGTGTTGAAAATCAATATTACAATGGTGATGAGTTCCGCCAGATCCCAGTAAAAATTGGCGCTAATGGCGCGAAAGTACTGCTAAACGACATTGCTGTGATCAAAGACCAATTCACTGAAGGTGAACGCTATTTTAAATTTAATGGTGAAAATGCCGTTTATTTATCTGTAAAAGCAACTAAAGAACAAAATATGATCCCGGTTGCTGATTCAGTTAAAGCCTTTATTGAACAAAAGAATAAAGAGCTACCAGCCGGTCTTCGTCTTGTGCCACTGATGGACATGACTTATTACCTCAATGCCCGTTTAGACATGATGAAAACCAATCTTTTCCAAGGGGCTATCTTGGTGGCCATTATGTTGTCTATTTTCTTGCGCTTTAAGCTAGCACTTTGGGTAATGATTGGTTTACCTGTGTGTTTCTTAGGGGCAATGATGATGATGCCATTATTTGGTATCAGTATTAATATCGTGTCGTTATTTGCCTTTATTATGGTACTCGGGATCGTGGTAGATGATGCCATAGTCATAGGGGAGAGCGCCTACACCGAAATTGAGAAAAAAGGCGGTGGTGTTGTAAATGTGGTAAATGGCGCAAAGCGCGTTGCTACCCCAGCAACATTTGGTGTCTTAACAACGATTGCTGTATTTGCACCGTTTACATTATCAAGTGGTCCAGAGAGCGCATTCTTCTTTGGTATCGCAGTGGTGGTTATTCTGTGTCTGATATTTAGTTTGATTGAATCGAAACTTATTTTACCAGCGCACATTGCCCATACTAAGTTTCCGCCAATTAATCCTAATAGCTGGCGAGCGCGTTTTAACAAACGTTTCTTTGAGTTTGTAAATGGTCCATATAAGCGTTTTATTGAGCTGTGTGTTGAATGGCGCTGGTTTGTACTATTTGCGTTTATCGGTTTATTGATTTTGACGTTTGGCTTAATTTCTTCAAACCAAGTGCGTGTGGTACCAACACCAAAAGTACCTCAGGACTTTCCGCAAATTCGTTTAGAAATGAATGAAAATGCCTCGGATATGCAAACAATTAATGCTATTCGTGAAATCGAAGCCATGGTTAACAAGGTAGACCAAGAAACAGAACGTGAATTTGGCCAAAAGCTAATTCGCGATATCTTAGTGTTCAACCAAGGTCGTACTGAAGCACAATTACTTGCTCCGCTGGTAGATGAAGAGCTTCGCCCTTATAACGCATTCGAACTATCTCGTCGTTGGCGTGAACAAATGCCAAGCATCCCAGGTGTGAAATCACTGCAAATTTATGATGATGTAAATGGCGGTGGTATGGATGGTGAGTTTGGTTACTTACTTTATGGCCCAGATATCGATACCTTAAATGAGGCAGGTCGTCGTTTCATCCAACTATTACAACAGCAAAAAGGCTTATTTGATATTAGTTCGACCATCGATCCGGCGAGTAAAGAAGTGCAATTAAGCTTAAAACCTGTGGCATATGATCTAGGTTTAGACCTTGCCAACATTGCTAACCAAGTAGGTGCAAGTTTCTACGGTGGTGAAGCTCAGCGTGTTATTCGTCGCGGTGAAGAAGTGCGTGTTATGGTTCGTTACCCGAAACTAACACGTGAAGCGTTTGCATCATTAAAGCATGCTGTTATCACAACGCCTGCAGGTCAAGAGGTGATGCTGGGTGATGTTGTTGAACTGAACGAAAAACCAGGTATTAGCTATATTCGCCGTGAAGGTGGCTATCGTACTGTGTATATCTACGGCAGTATCGATGAAGAAGCGATTGAACCGGGCGAAGTTGTTAAGCAAGTTGACGAGAACTTGTTGCCACAGTTAAAAGAAGAGTACCCGTCAGTTAAAACTGAGCTAGGTGGTTCTATTGAAGAACAACAAGCGCAAGCTAATGAGCAAATCATGTTCTTCATCGGCGGTATGATTTTAGTGTATATCTTGCTTGCTGTACCGCTTAAGAGCTATTCGCAGCCTCTAATTGTTATGTCGGTTATTCCATTTAGCTTAACCGGTGCTATTTGGGGTCACTTCTGGTTTGGTTTAGATATTAGCTTGATGTCGGGCTTTGGCTTGATTGCTGCGGCCGGTGTTGTAATTAATGACTCGTTAGTTATGACAGACTTTGTAAACCAAGCACGCCGCGAAGGTATTTCAACTCGCCAAGCGGTTATTGAAGCAGGTTGTGCGCGCTTTAGAGCAATCACCCTGACATCAATTACAACCTTTGCCGGTGTACTACCGATTATGTTCGAAACCAGCTTGCAAGCTAAGTTTGTAATTCCAATGGCGGTTGCACTTGGTTTTGCGGTTATGTTTGCAACTCTAATCACTTTAGTACTAGTACCTTGTTTGTACATTATCATGAGTGATGTAGGTAATGGCTTTTTGAATATATTCCGTTCTGGTCACCGAATAACGACCAGAAGAAAGCTGGTGAAAGACTAAAGCTCTTTCTGTTTTAAAGCCAACCGAGCGGTTGGCTTTTTTGTTTCTGCATCTTTTGCTAGTAACTATTTGCTATATAAGACCTTTGGTTACATTCTTTTGTTTGATTTGTGATTCGGTCGCGATTATACTCAGTCTTGTTTTTGGCAAACTAACTGAAAAGTTAGGACGCAAAGTTTCCGGTCTAAGGTTTTAAACTATGATAGCGGGACCGCTGATAAGCACATAATCTAGTGCTTTGGATCTTTTGCCTCAAACTAAAAAGTATTTATTTTGTACGGTTGTTAGATAATGCCTATTAGTTGTTCTTAGGGTGATACTTTGTTTATGCATACGTCAATGGCCTCCGGGAAGTGGTTGCCGATTGGTTGCTTGAATCATCATACCCAACTATTTGTTGGTGATAGGGTGATTGTGACCTTTTATGACATGCAAGGAGAGCTAGTCGATTTATCATTCGAATATCCAATAGTCAGTACGGATCAAGGTGAGCCTCATAATTGGCCGCGCTCCGTTGCTGAGCATATTAATGTGCATATTCCGCTAGTAAAAGCTGGAAAAATGACTGATCAAGGTTTAGTGGTAGCCTATCGCTCAAACCAAATTTATGCCCTAGAAGGCTCGGGTATTACGCATGTAAAAGTGGCGTTTAATTGTATCGCCAAGTGTGAAGAGCGAGTAAAAGATAGTCTGCAAGATTATGACTATGTTTATCCTCAAGCATGCAACGATTACAGTGCAGGAATTAAGGTTTTACAACCTAAAACAGGCCATATTTATATGTGTAAACCATGGCCATTTAGCGAGTTTTGTCGTGTTAAAGATTCACACAACCCGCTATTTGAACCAGGTGTAGGAAAAAGCTGGGCTATGGCTTGGCAGCAAGTTTCACATTAAGAGTTTCCCCCTAAATGCTATTTTAGCATTGCTTAGCCCACTCAATTTGAGTGGGCTTTTTTAATACCAACCCGCAATAATACTTAATTAAGCTGATTGGTATAATTCTGTGATAAACTGCCAGCAATTCGTTTTTTATTTTTGGTTTTTTCTTGTGTCGTCAAATTCGTATTCTTTGTCTTTATTAGCGCATCCTCCTGTTGCCAAAAAACAGCCTCATCCATTAACTACTCATCAACTAACTCGCACCGATAACTATTATTGGATGCGTGATGATGAGCGTGAAAATAAAGATGTATTAGCGCACTTAAACGCCGAAAACGATTATTGCGATGAGCAACTCGCCGATATAAAACCACTGCGCGAACAATTATTTAATGAACTAAAAGACCGCATTGTAAAAGACGACAACACGGTACCCGTGAAAGATGGCCAATATTGGTATCACTCAGAAGTACGTGGCGACGATGAATATGCACGCCATTATCGCAGTAGCTCAATAGAGGCACGCGACAAGCACTTGCTGTTAGATGTAAATCAATTAGCTGGCGATTACGAATTTTATGAATTAGGCGAAGTTGCAATTAGCCCTGACGAGCAGCTACTTGCATACTCTGAAGACACTGAAGGTCGTCGTATTTATACCGTGCGTTTTAAAAATATTGCCAGCGGCGAGATGTTTAGTGATGTGCTGGAAAACACCGAAGGCCAAGTGGTGTGGGCTAATGATAATAAAACGGTGTTTTATGTGAAAAAAGACCTGCAAACCTTATTGGGTTTTCAGGTTTACCGCCATGTTTTAGGCACCCCGCAAGCTGATGACGTACTGGTTTATGAAGAGCAAGATAAAAGCTTCTTTATGGGGCTTGGCAAAAGCCGCGATGAAAGCCTGATCATAATTGACCTTGCGACTACAGAAACAAACGATACGTGGGTGCTTGATGCCAATAATCCAGAAGGTGGATTTAGCGCCTTAATGCCACGCGAAGAAGGCCATGAGTTCGATGTCGATAAGCTAGGTGATACCTTTTACATTGTGACCAACTGGCAAGCGAAAAACTTTCGTTTAATGACCGCGACGCAAAGCACCATTGCCGATAAACATCGTTGGCAAGAGCATACACCACATCGCGAGAACGTATTGTTAGAAGGGGTCGAGATTTTCGATGACTACCTTATCCTCACCGAGCGAGAGCTTGGCCAAACACGTTTTGTAGTGGTGGATCAGCAAGCCGAGCGTCTTACTTTAGAGTTTGATGACCCTTGTTATTATGCTGCAATTGCCATGAATCCAGAGCCGAATGTGAGCTCTGCGCGTATTTACTATTCAAGCTTAACTACGCCAGGTTCTTTGTATGATGTTGATTTAAAAACAGGTAACAAAACCTTATTAAAACAACAGCAAGTATTGGGTGATTTTAACCCAGAGCATTATCGCTCAGAACGTTTAATGGTTACTGCAAGAGATGGCGAGCAAGTGCCGGTATCTTTGGTTTATCGTATCGACCAATTTAATAAAGATGGAAGTAATCCGCTGTTGCAATATGGCTATGGCGCGTATGGTATTACCATCGATCCTAGTTTTTCAAGTAGCTCACTAAGCTTGCTTGACCGCGGTTTTGTTTATGCGATTGCACATATTCGTGGTGGTGAAATGCTAGGGCGTCACTGGTATGAGCAAGGTAAAAAGCAATATAAGCAAAATAGCTTTAGCGATTTTATTGATGTTACGCATGCGCTTACTGAGCAAGGCTATGCACACCCAGAGAAAGTATTCGCGTCTGGTGGCAGTGCTGGTGGCTTATTAATGGGCGCTGTGGTTAACCAAGCACCTGAGCTTTATTTAGGTATTGGGTGTCATGTGCCATTTTTAGATGTGCTAACCACCATGCTTGATGAGAGTATTCCACTGACGACCAATGAATACGACGAATGGGGTAATCCAAATGATCCTGCGTTTTATGATGTGATTCAGGCTTACTCACCGTACGATAATATTAAGCCACAGGCTTACCCTAATATTCTTGTTACAACCGGGTTTCATGACTCTCAAGTGCAATACTGGGAGCCAATGAAGTGGGTTGCTAAGCTACGTGAGCTTAAAACCGATGACAACATTTTGGTATTTAAAACCGACATGGATGCAGGCCATGGTGGTGCATCGGGTCGCTTTAAAAGCCTTGAAGAAAAGGCATTAGAAATGGCCTTTTTTATTGCTTTATTATCGAATAAAGGCTTAGATAAATAGGTAAATAAATTTTATAAGCGTAAACTTAAGTTGTATTTCAAAGGGGTAAGCATGTTTAAAGCCCATGGTGATTGGCGTTATTTTGTTGAGCCGCCGGTGATTTATGTGGAAATGAGTGGCAGTTTTAATAAAGAAGCCGTTGCTTCATTTAGTATTGAAGTTGCTCAAGAAATCATGAAGTACCCAGAGTTTTCAATTCAGTATGCTGTGGTTAATTTGGAACAATTTGAATTAGCAACTGCCGATAGTATTGAAACTGCTAAGGTTTACTTTCAGGCTGTCAAAGCACGAGGCTACAAACGCGTTGATTACATCAAAGCGAATATCATTGCCCGCAATTTATTAGAAACAGTTTGGTCTGGTGTCGAAATGGATATTAACTTTCACCAAGACGCTGAAAGCTTTTTTCAAATAAGACCCGAGTACGATAATTTAAGAAAGTGGTTAAAATAATACCTTCTGAATATAAAAAAGCCCTCAAGAGAGGGCTTTTTCGTGTCAATTCTGAATATTAACCTAGGTAAGCTTTTAACATCCAAACAAGTTTCTCTTGTTCTTTAATGTAGTCGCCCATTAATGATGCTGTACCTTCGTCATCTGCATCACCAGCTTGTGCTAAGATTTCACGCTGCATTTGAATAAGCGTGCTGTAACCTGCTAAAAGGTTTTCTACTGCAGCAGTGCCTTCCGTGATATTTTTAGCTTCACTGATCTTACTTGCTTCAATGTATTCAGAGAATGCATGTACCGGTGTACCACCTAACGTTAAAATACGCTCTGCAATCTCGTCTACTTTCTCAAGTAGTAAGTTATAAATTTCTTCAAATTTAAGGTGTAATTCAAAAAAGTTACGACCTTTGATATTCCAATGAAAGCCGCGTGCGTTCATATATTGAATTTGGTAGCAGCTTAGTAAAGAGTTTAGTGAATTTACGATATCTTCACTTTTTGCGCTGTTTAAACCAATTGCATTTACCTGTGACATAGATTGCTCCTTAAAAAAACCGTTAAGTGTTTACTTGCTAGTGCTTGGTGTTAAGTATTAGCCATCTTGGTTAATCTGTAAAATGGTTTAATTCGAACACGGTGATAGGTTTTACCTATCAAAGGTTGGTGTTGTCCATTTATGCACTATCAATATAACTTTGAATTACTTTTAATAGACTTGGGGCAACTGAGCAAAAAATCTACCTTATTTTACGAATATTTTAAAATTAGGCAGAAAGTATGATCTAAAACAAGGTTTGCACCTGCTGAGAAACACGCTGATTTAGAACTTGATTTAGGTCAAAAAAACAACGAACCAGAAGCGCATAATGACTTTACCGCATTTAACCAGGAGAAGAAAAATGGACGGTAAAACAGTTAAAGAAAACAAAGCTGAAATAGTCGTTGTCGTGATCGCATTACTTGCATTTGTTATCGGTTTGGTAGGTCATCTAGCTGGTGCTAGCTTCGCAAACTTTGATACCTTTGGCTATATTGCTGCACCTGTACCATTGATCCTAGGGATCATTGTTTTAATCTCATATAAAGTGGCTGCAAGTGCTGAAGATTAAAGTGTCACTCACTTTGATTTATAAGCTTAATAATGTAATCCATCACTTGGCGTGAGTAGATCATACTGGTGTGACTCAAATGAAACACCTTATGTTCTGCCATGCCATTGAGTTTGGTTTCATCTATCAAAACTGTACCATCAGAGACACTGCCTTTAGCAATCAGTGGCATTAGCCCTATGGGTAAGTCACCAGCAATACTATAAAGCTTGGCATCAAACGGCCAATCGCCATTTTTAGGTAATAAAAACTCCACGCTATTTTTTAACAGCATTTCAAAGCCCTTCTGCTGCATTTGTTTGGCAATATGGCTGCCTTTATGCGGGGTGCCTAAGGTGATCACCTTTTCGACATGGCGGCTTTGAAGAGAATTGGCCTCTAAGTAAGCGCGAGCAACCAAGCCGCCCATTGAGTGGCAAACTAAGGCGGTAGGTTTACCACCAATAAAGCGATCAATCTTATCGAAAATCGCCGCTCTATCGGGAGAGAGGGTGTTATAGGTCAAATTGAGTATTTTTAGTCCTGACTTTTCAAGACGCGCGCACAGTGGGCGCATCACAAAGCCTGACATATATAGTCCGTGTAATACTACAACCTGCCTAATTGCCATCGCGTTCCTTACATTAACTGTTGCGGTTTAATTTCGATATTTGCTGTGTCTGAGCTAACCCATACTTCACCATCTTGAATGGTAATAGTGAGCTTAATATTACGATCAGCTAAGTCGGCTAATGCCTGAGTCGCGGCATAATCGAGACTAAAAATACTTAAGTTTTTAAAATCATACAACTTAGGTTGATGTTTTTGCCACCAAATCGCTTGGTTATTTTCGCCGTAGGTATATAAAACAACTTGCTTCGACTTATTGCAGGCTTTTTTCAGGCGTTTTTCGTCTGGTAGTCCAAGCTCAACCCATAATTCAATTTCTTCGCTATAGTTAATGTGCCAAAGCTCAGGCTCATCATCGGCGCATAAGCCTTTAGTAAACTCTAAGCCTTCACGGGCATTTAGCGCAAAAGCCAACAAGCGGATCATCAAACGTTGTTCGGTTTCTGATGGGTGTTGTGCCAGAGTTAAATTGAAATCTTGATAAATGTGGCGGTCCATATCGCTTAACGATAATTGCGCTTTAATAATGGTTGATTTAAGAGCCATAACTGCTTACTTGAAAAAATTTGCGTCATTATAGCGTATTAATACCCAAACCACTTCAAGTTACTTTGCTCAAGTACAGATCTTAAAGTGATTTGGTATTTGCTCCGAACCAGTTAGAGTAATTTAAAAATGGATTTTAAATGACAATAAAAGTATCTCACATCACTCACATTGGTAACTTAGCTAGTATTTTAGGTCAAGGCTGCTTATTGTCTGACGCTAGACGTATAGAGCTTGGTTTGGTTAACCAAAATATTGGCTATAACCATATTAAGCAACGTCGTTTAGTTCGCCCTGTAAAAGTAGCTGCGGGAGGAATGATTGGCCAGTATGTGCCGTTTAATTTTTGTCCGCGCTCAGTCATGTTGTATGTTATTTATTGTGGGCATGATGATTATGGTGGTGGGCAAGATAAGGTATTACACTTAATTAGTGATATAGAAACGATACGTCTAGGCAATCAACATTGCTTTTTTACTGATATTCATGCTGACTTAGATTATGCAGAGCAAATTGATGATTTTACACGTATAAATGAGCTAGATATCAATTGAATTATTAATGAGCGCTATTGGCAGGACTTTAAAGAAGAAAAACAAGCTGAGTTTTTAGCGTTTGAGTCTTTACAATGGGGAGCTATCCGGCAAATAGGCGTTAAATCGCAAGTTGTGGCTGATGAAGTGAATGCCTTGCTTCAAAATGCGCGACATAAACCTGAGGTATTAGTTATGCCACAGTGGTACTACTGAGGTTAATATGATTACTTATCAAACTGGCAACATTTTGCATGATCAAGCGGATGCCATTATCAACACAGTTAACACTGTAGGGGTAATGGGTAAAGGACTGGCTTTGCAATTTAAAAAAGCCTTTCCTGATAATTTTAAGGTGTATAAAAAAGCTTGTGATGACAAAGAGATTGTAACAGGTGTGGTGTTAACTGTTGAGCTTAATTCTATCAATCCGCCATTTTATATTATTAACTTTCCGACTAAAGCACATTGGAAGGGGAAGTCTAAGCTCGAATATATAAAGCAAGGGCTTAGTAGCTTAAAATCTGAAGTAAAACAATTAGGACTTAAATCTGTTGCATTACCTGCATTAGGTAGCGGATTAGGGGGCTTAGATTGGGGTGATGTAGATTCACTTTTACAGAGCTCTTTAAGTGAATTACCTGATGTTGAATGGCGTGTGTACCCGCCACAAAACGCACCAAGTGCTCAGGCTATGCCTAATAAAACTAAAAGACCCGATATGACTTTAGGGAGAGCCGCTGTACTTGGGTTGATAGAGCGTTACATATCTACAGGGTTTGGATATCGTTTGTCTTTATTGGAAGTGCAAAAGCTCGTTTACTTTTTAACAGCGGCAGGTGAGCCTTTAAATAAAGTTGTATTTAAAAAGCATCACTATGGCCCTTATGCTGATGTATTACGCCATGTTCTCGATAAAATGGAGGGCCACTTTGTTACTGGTTATGCAGATGGTATAAACAAGCCTGATACGCCGATAGAGCTTAAAGATGATGCAGCTATTGAAGCACTTAACTATTTGCAGGCGTATCCAGAGACCAAACTGCGATTTAATAAAGTATCTAGGTTAATCGAAGGTTTTGAGTCACAAAATGGTATGGAGCTACTTTCAACGGTTCATTGGGTTGCTACTAATGAGTTAGAAGGAGCCACTATTACTGATGAAGAGCTTGTTAATGCAGTGCGTAGCTGGAATGCTCGTAAAACGCAAATGAAGCCCGCACATATCCTTGCTGCTTGGAATAAACTTAAACAAGAAAACTGGTTACACTTAAAAGCAAAAACCTCTTAAACTATCTAATGATGGACCCAAAAGAGTCCATCAATTTTTATTTTATAGTAGATAGAGCACTTTATATTTACGCTTCATTATCTATTGCTCACAAAAAGATTAGGTGAGTTTGTTAATCAGCTTTATAACTATAGAACCGAGTTCTTCGACATTATGAGCCAGTTTTTTAGCCTTAGTATTATCGTCTTCTGCAGCTTTAACTATTGCCATTAACTTTGATAACTTTTTAACATCCGTAGACTCCGGGAGCATTTCAGTAATCTCTTCGTCAGTTAGTCTTGTTACAGATGATATTCTTGAAGATAGTTTTTTGTTGGTATTGTTAGTGCCAGTTTGAATTGCACCATCAATTTCCTTTTCGAGCTCTTCCCAATTAATAGTCATGAATATCTCCTTAATTCAATATATCTTTGAGTTCATTAAGCTTTTCTTTATAGTTTGCAATGTCAGTAGAGTAATCATTAGCCTTTTCGAAGTTCGATAATGCATCAGAAACTATTTTGTCAGTTTTCTCGACAATAGAGGTTATTTTTTCTTCAGTGACGCCAGCCATTGCTAGGTATCTATTTTGAGATTCAACAACTTCTGCGGCTGAAGTTAGGAAGCTAGTTAGACTGTTATTAATCGCTTTTGCTTGAATGTATTCATCTCTTATCCGCTTTTCCATTGTTGCTTCTAGCTCATTTAGAGGCTTTAAAATCTCAGCTCTTGTTTTATCCATTTCCTTAAGTAACTTTGGGCCTAACATTATTACAAATTTCAGTTGATCAGCTTTATTACCGTTTTTAAGTATGTTATCCCATGCGTTTTGAAAGCTAGGTACGGAAAAAACTTCTTCGGCAAAAGTAGGTAGCCACTCAGTTTCAATGAAACGGTTAACTTCTTGGCGCTTCAAATCGAAAAATTTATTTAATAATGTAATATTTGCTTTTTCTAATTGGCTTAGATGCTTTCCAAGCTCAGCAGATAACTCTGGTGCTTCGGCCGGAATTGAAACACAGCCATTCATATTAATAATGAGAATTACTCCCCAAATTATATGCCGTAGCTTTTTCCTAATCATATTACTCATCCTTAAAGTCCCACTTTTTTACTGCCGCGAGGTAGTCGTCCATGTTGTGATCATCAATCAAATCAAGGCGCCTAGCTTTTACTGAAGAAACAGCGCCATCGACATAATCAATAAATTTAAACCAGAAACCAGGCTCTTGGTGTATCTCTACTTCTTCGCTTATGTAGAAATACTGACCAACATGGCTATAACCCATAACTCTAGCGGGGACCCTTGTTACTATATCGTTATTATTATGAAACCTAAAAAAGCGCTCCTTACATTCCATATTAAACAGCCGAGAAGTCTCTTTGTTCATAGCTCTAGGTTGGCCGAAAGTGTAGCAACTGGTAAAAGGTAAATCTCTATGGCTCAGGATAGCTGCTGCAATAGTCGCCATTGCCCCACCTAAGCTGTGACCTGTCAGAAATAATGGCTTTTGTTTTTCTCGTGCTTTAAGTTGATATTGACCAAACAGAATTTCCCAAATATCTTGAACAGAGTTCCAAAAACCTCGGTGAAACTCCCCAAACAGCTGTTTTACAGCGATTGCATTTATATTGTCGACCCAATCGGCTAACTCGTCAGTCCCTCTAAAGGCAAGACAAAAATATTCCTTATGCTCTACCATCATACCTTGGGCGCTATCTTTACTGGCTACAATTACATCAAGAAAGTCACTATCTTCGCTTTTTAAATCATTAAGAATCGCTTTTTTATCAGGCAACTTTGCTGGGGTTTGGTCATGTGTGTAAACAGCCTTTGCTAGCCTAGCCATCCAGTATGCATTACCTTTATCAAGTTTTGTTATATAGGGTTTAACTTTATTGTTCATTGCCGTTCTCACTTTTTAGTTTAGTTTGATTCAGTAGGGTATTAGGTTTAGTTTGCCAAGGGGCATTATCCTTATTGTGTCCACCTGAGTTATTACTTTCAGTACTAGTATTCTCTATCGTCCTAAGAAGAAGACTTCTGACAAAATTGCTGTAATTAGCAGCCTCTAAATTATCAATAGTTTTGATAAGGGTTGCCTCAGAAGGTTTATAAGCAGGGATTGAGACACCTGTATACTCGTTGGTATGAATTGCGGCAGTTGTTACCATTACGCCTCCAATAAGTATAACGCCAACTCCCATTGAGCCACTTTTAAAATCAATACTGGTTGAATTTGCAAAAGTACCAGAGGCAGATATAGAACCTTGATTAATGCCCAATATGATGAATAAAACTCCAAAGCTAATTACCGAGAACCCAATATGAATGGCTACCGTTTTCATGATTTGTTTATTGATTAGGGTGTTTTGATTGATAGCAGATGAAAATAAATAGGATGCGAGGGCATACTGATTTTGTACTTCAACTTCTTCTTTTAAAGTTCTGTAAATACTTGCTACTTTTTCGAGATCTTGTTTCGAATTAATGCTTTGCTCAAGTTGAGCTAGGTTTCCCATAACATTAAAAGTTAGAATTCCAGGAATAATTAGTCCAAATATAACCGCTGAAAATATTTTTGTTACTTTCAGAGTCCAGTGTGATTGGTGTAAATTAATTTCTGGAGAAGGAGATTTGATCAATCCTTTATCTTGGTCCGACATCATATTTCATCCATAAAATTTATTGTCAAAATCAGTATAGTTTAGTTTTTGAGGTGTGCATCGAAGGTCGCCGAAAATTATTTAAAATACGATTTAAGTTGTTTGAATGTGATTTTTAATGGGTGTTTTTTCTTAAGGCGGGGTAAAAGAGAAAACTCTCTTTATGGCAAGCTTTGCTGACCTACAGTATCGTGTATTTATTTTTAAATAATCATACTCAATGTAGTAAACTACCTACACTAGTTAAGTACGAATAGAGTAGTTTTGCTTTTAGTACCCATATAAGTCCCCCGTGGCGTTAACCTTTAAAATAAAGAGCTTAATAATCAAATGAGTAGAACAGGAATACAGTGGTTCCCGGGTCACATGAACAAAGCCCGAAACGAAATTAAAGAAATCATGCCACAGATGGATGTGATCATTGAGGTACTTGATGCCCGTATTCCTTACAGTAGTGAAAACCCAATGGTTACTGCGCTGCGTGGCGATAAGCCGGTGATCAAAATCATGAACAAGGCGGACTTGGCTGATCCTAAGTTAACGCAAGCTTGGAAAGACTACTTTGAGCAGCAAAGTGGTGTGAAAGCGATTGATTTTGGTAATGATAAAGCAGGTGAAGTGCACCGTATTAATGAGCTTTGTAAAAAATTAGTGCCTCATAAAGTAGGCGCTGATAAACAAATTAAAGCCATGATCATGGGTATTCCAAACGTTGGTAAATCAACGCTTATTAATACTTTGGCCGGCCGTATCGTGGCAAAAACAGGTAATGAACCTGCGGTAACCAAAGCGCAGCAACGTATTAAGCTTGACGATGGCATTATGCTTTACGACACGCCGGGTATGTTATGGCCTAAAGTAGAGAACGAAAACTCTGGTTATCGTTTAGGGGCAACCGGTGCTATTCGTGATACCGCTATCGACTACGAAGAAGTGGCAAGTTACACCGCTGAATATTTACTGCATGCATACCCAGAGCTTTTAAAAAGCCGCTATAAAATTGATGAGCTACCAGAGTCTGACTGGGAGTTTGTTGAAATGGCAGGTAAAAAGCGTGGTTGTATCCGCGGTGGCAATCAAATCGACACTTACAAAATGTCTGAAATTCTTATCAACGAATTACGCGATGGCATTATTGGTCGTATTACCATGGAAACACCGGCCATGCGTGAAGAAGAAGAGCAAATGGTTGCACAGCTTCGCGCTGCTGCAGAGGCGAAAAAAGCCGCTAAAGAAGAAGAGAAAAAACAACGCCGTGCACGTGCACGTAAGAACCGTCGATAAAGTTAACGCATTAACTTTTAGACATAAAAAAAGCCCTGCAAGGGCTTTTTTAGTTTCATATCTACCGTCACCGATATGAGCAATGTAGCAAGTAAAATAAGTAGGGTCGCTTATATGTCGCCAATATCAAGGGGCGTTGCGATTAGCAACATATAAGCTAAAGCTTTAACGTGTCGACACGCGTTTCTGGGGAGAAACAAATTCAATCTCAACAAGTCATCATACTTCGCTTGGCTTGTTGAGATTAATTATCAATTAGGTTTGCGATGCTGTCAATACTTTTTTGAAAATAATTCTCATTTAGTTTTATTGCAGGTTTTGTACGAATTTCAGACATAAAAAAAGCCCTGTAAGGGCTTTTTGAGTTTCATATCTACCGTCACCGATATGAGCAATGTAGCAAGTAAAATAGTAGGGCGATCACCTGTTGCCAATATCAAGGGGCGTTGCGATTAGCAACAGGCGATCTTAGCTTTATCGTGGGCCACACGTGTTTCAGGGTCGAGAAACAAATCAGTTTATTCCGAACAAGTACTTTATCGTCTTGTTGATAGTGATTATCAATTAGATTTACGTGTCTGTCAACACTCAATTGAAAATAATTCTCATTTCTTTGTGTTTGTTTTTTAAACTTCCGTAATACAATGCATTAGCACTAAAGTTAGGCTGTAAATTACGTGCAATAAAAACTATGCTGGGGCTATAACAATTAAAATAATCACATGCGATGTTCTCAATTTGGTCAATAAGCCTTCTTGCAATTGTGTATCTGGCAATTTTATTTGCGGTTGCAGGCTGGGCTGATAAAAGAAAAGTATTGCCTTTTAAAGGCTTAACCTATGGTTTATCACTTGGGGTGTATTGCACCTCTTGGGCGTTCTTTGGCACTACAGCACAAGCTGCATACAACGGCTGGTGGTTGGCTCCGACCTATGCAGGCACTATCTTGTTATTCATTTTTGGGTGGCAAGTCTATTGCCGCATAGCGCATATTTGTCGGCAGCAAAAAATAACCTCAATGGCAGATTTTATTGCGACTCGGTATGGTCAGTCGTCGAGTTTGTCTGGACTCATTTCATTGATTTCAGTGATTGCCATTGTGCCCTATATCTCTTTACAGCTAAGTGCAACTGCACAAAGTATCAACTTACTTACCGACCGTGCTGCCACACAAAGCCATGAAGTATGGGCCGATAGTACTTTTTACATCACGATTGTATTGGCACTGTTTGCTATTTTATTCGGCGCGAGGCGGTTAAAACCCAGTGAGCATAACCCAGGATTGATTGCCAGTATTGCTTTTGAATCTGTGGTTAAGTTGTTGGCGTTTTTAGCGGTGGGTTTGTATGTATGCTTTGCTCTATTCGACAGCCCAGTGGCGCTGTTTGAAAAAGCGCATGACTTAAATATTGATCAGCAAGTGACGGCCACACAAAGTCCAACCTATGTGTATGTTGCTCATACTTTGCTTGGTATTTTGGCGACCTTATGTTTGCCAAGACAATTCCACATGAGCTTTATCGAAAAAAATAACGATAAAGAGCTGGCCTCGGCGCGTTGGCTATTTCCGATTTACCTCTTACTTATTAACCTATTTATTTTACCTATTGCATATGCCGGATTAATTTACTTTCAAGGTCAAGAAGTCGGCTACGACACCTTTGTATTGGCTTTACCTATGGCGGCTGATGATGCCTTTGTGGCGTTATTAGCCTTTTTAGGTGGCTTTTCAGCGGCAACCAGTATGGTGATTGTGTCATCAATTGTGCTTTCAGTGATGATCACTAATGACTTTATTAACCAGTTTATTTTACGCCGCTCGCAACTTACATCGAGCAGTCGCGGGCTTGATAAAAATAACCTATTACATGCGCGAAAAATCGTTATCGTATTGATTTTATTGCTTAGCTATTTTACTCACCGAGTGCTGGGCGAAAGTACAACCCTTGCCAATGTGGGTTTGATGTCGTTCACCTTAGTCGCGCAATTTTCGCCGGCCATGATCATAGGCTTATGGTGGCGACAAGCATCGTGTCGGGGTGCGCAATTGGGGATTTTAAGCGGCTTTATTATTTGGGGATACACACTTTTACTGCCGAATATCGCCGGAGGTTTAGGAAGCGATAGCTTATGGCTTGTGAATGGACCGTGGGGAATAAACTGGTTAGCGCCAACCGACTTATTCTCATTAGGCATGGAAAGCATTAGCCAAGCTCTATTGCTATCGTTAGGTGCGAACTGTTTAGTGTATTTCTTAGTGCCGTTATTTAGTCGTGCAACCTTGGCTGAACGCTTACAGAGTAATAAGTTTGTTTCGCAGCTGAATGATTCGAAGGTAAGCAATCATCTACAGCCTTTGAGCTACCATGATCTAGGTGCACTGATGCAGCGGTTTGCTGAAAAAGAAGCGGCGCAGTCGTTGGTAAATCATTACTTTCCGGATGATAAAAGTAAGTGGAAGCGCCCTGCCAATGTCGAGTTAGAGCTATTAGTTGAGCGCGAGATGTCTGCGGTGATCGGCGGCGCATCGGCACGACTTATTTTAGATGTGGCGAAAAATGAGCAGCGCCAGCCTCTAGAGCAGGTTGCCGAGTTTGTTGACGAAGCAAGCCAAGTGCTTAAATTTAATCGTGATTTACTGCAATCAACAATCGAAAATATTCAACAAGGGATCAGTGTAGTTGATAGTGAGCTGCGCTTGGTAGCTTGGAACCAAGGCTACAAAAACATGTTCGCCTACCCAGATGATGCGCTTTACATAGGCCGCCCGGTTGCCGACATTATTCGTTTTAATGCCGAGCGCGGTTTATTTAGCGGCGAGAGCATGACCAGCGAAGTTGAAAAACGCTTAGCCTATTTACGCCAAGGCAGTGCTTATAAATACCAGCGCTCGCACAATGATGGTCGCGTGTTTGAAATGCAAGGTAACCCACTGCCAGGTGGCGGCTTTGTAACAACCTATACCGACATCACCGAGTTCGTAAAACAACAAAAAGCGTTAACCGAAGCCAATGTTAGCCTTGAAGAAAAAGTCGCCGCACGCACCTTGGCATTGACTCAAGCAAACCAAGAGTTGTCGATGGCAAAGCAAGTGGCGGAGCAAGCAACGGTCAGTAAAACGCGCTTTTTTGCCGCTGCTAGCCATGATTTACTGCAACCTTTCAATGCTGCGAGCTTGTTTTGTTCTTTAATGAATGAAAAAGCCCAAGACACCGAACTTAAAGAGTTGGCGATGAATATTAAGAATTCATTGGGCAGCGCCGAAGAGTTATTATCGAGTATTTTAGAGTTAACTAAGCTCGATTCAGGCTCATTTAAAGTACAAATGAGCGAGTTTGCTGCCAGTTCGTTGGTTGAGCCTCTGCGTAATGACTACGAAGCCCTTGCCCGTGAAAAAGGCTTAAAGTTCATTATTGAAACCTGTGATGTGCGCTTGCATACCGACAAAGCGCTGTTACGTCGAGTACTACGTAACCTTTTGAGTAATGCGATTCGTTATACCGAGCAAGGTGAAGTGCGCTTAAAAATGCAGTACGACGATGACCATGTATCCTTTATTGTTGAAGACACAGGGATTGGTATTGCATCGAGCGATCAACAAACTATTTTCCAAGAGTTTAAACAGCTTGGTGCAAAGCCAAGCGCCGAGGGGTTAGGCTTAGGGTTGGCAATCACTAAACGTATATGTGACTTACTTAAAATACCCTTAGTGATGGGGTCTGAACTTGGTAAAGGCACGCAATTTACCCTTACCCTGCCTTGTAGAGTGAGTACTGCGCCTGCGCAAGCGAAAGGCGCTGAAGCATCACAAGAAACAGAGCTGGGGCAATTGCGTATTTGGTTGCTTGATAACGACCGCAACGTGTTAGAGGCATTAAAGCAGCTACTCGAAAATTGGGGCTGTGAAATTTCAATAGCCACTAACTTAGCGGAGCTTGAGCAGTTAAAGGCAAGCCAAGCCCTGCCGCAATTGTTGATTATTGATTATCAGCTTGATGATGGGGTAACAGGGCTCGAAGTGATTGAGCAAGCGGCACTAACACGCTTACCAGCCATCGTTAATACTGCGAATCATGATGAAGGCATACGCGAATTAGTGCTCGATGCGGGCTATCCATTGCTTTATAAGCCTCTGAAAGCGCCCGCCTTAAAACGCATGATTAAGCGACTGACTTAATCTGCGTTTTGCTCAGTTGCTAAGGTTGACTCTTTGAGGCGTTGCTTAACCTTGGCAACAAAGCGTCTATCTAGGTCGTCTTCATTGCTTAAGAATAACAGCATCTCATTACCGTCATAATCAATAACGGTAAGTGAAGATGTTGTTAGAGGACTTTTTGCATAGTCTGCTTTCACTTCTTTTATTTCATTAAAGTAGAGCAGATCTTTTTCAATTACACCTTGTTCATTTTTCCAGTAACTAAAAAGCGTATTTTTCGTCATGCCATTGCCATCATCTCTGAAATCAAAAAATGCATCGCTATAAAAATACTCCACATTTTCATCACTAGGCATAATCTCTTGACGCTTTAAAAAGTTAACCTGATAAGACCAAAGTTTGTCACCTGTAACTATGGTTGAATTAGGCAATAAGTATAATTCAGCAATTAGCCCATAAAGTAGTAAAGGCGTCGCGAATACAGAAATTAGCAGCTGTCTTGCACGCCATTTTGAGTTGTACTCTAACGCATCTTTAGGTTGGTTCAGGTTTTGAATGTAGTTAACAATTGGTAGCCATAATAAAGGAATGATTAAGAATAGCCACATACCATAGTCACCTAGTGAACTTGCTATTTCACATACAATAATCATTAACCAAATTACAAAAGCAACCGCAGTTGGTAATATTTTATTTTTGTTAAAGGTTTGTTCGCTATGTTTTATAAGTTGAAGAAACAGTGCAAAAAAGAATAAAGGCGCAAAAATACCTCGGGCAATGGGCATCATATGGCTGTTTTGTTGCTGCTTAATAAACTTCCAATTGCGATAACTCCAGTAATTAATAAATATGCCCAAGCTGAATAAACTATAAAGGTAAAATTTACTGTTGCTTACAGGATAAAACTGCGCACCTTCAAATTCTGGACGTTTTCGAACTTCAAAACGCCAAGCCGCGATGAAAAAGATGATTGCCGCTAAGTAACTTAAAATAAAAACGCTATACCAGTTGGTTTCGTCATCTACTGGTGTGGTTGTGGCCCTATTTGTGCCGTATTTAATGATGCCGTAATGGGTCGCGTTATTGAGTTTTTTGCGCTCGCTTAGGTAAAGGTCTATTTGATCGGCTGGAATATGATCCTGCTTAGCACTGTAATCAAAGTATAAGGTCAACACTGAGTCTTTAAATGTTACGCGCTTTTCGAGATGAAAAAATGGGTTGTCGATCGTGACCTGCTCATCATCAAACTGCCAATTAGAGTCCGTAAACGTAACCTTTATGGTTGTTTCGATATTATTTGGGTAACGAAACCACATTGGTGCATTGTTTCGCTCTCGCTGCTCCGGCTTATAAACTGAGTTTTGAATTTCACTGGCGTAAAAGTCGTTTTGAAAATCATTACCCTCAGGTAGCCAAAAGTCATCAATAGTATAGTGCTCATTGGTAATTAGCTGACCGGTGTCCTCTGGGGATTCAACCAGCATAGGTTTGGCAGTTTTTAAGCCCTTGTAGGTATCTTGATAATATTCGCGGTAATCATCTTCTATGCTTTTTAAGCTGTTTTTAGCGATTGAACTGCGGCGGCTAATTGCTTCAAAGTCACCGTATTTATATTGAGTTGAGAAACTAACTGGCTCATCAATACCTTCTGGGATCTGATAATTATCAGAAACCTGTATGCGTTTTAGGGCAGGCTCTGTGAACATATCTGTAAAGCCTGTTTCACCTTGCTTTATTATTAACGCTACATCGTAGTTCGGTTGAGCTAAATTTTCTAAATCGCCGCGCTGATACGAAATGGTCGGATCAAGCCAATAACGCTTACCTTGATGCTCTAAGGTGACAATGACATGGTCAAATAAGCTAGGAGAGACCGGTAAGCTAGCAGTACGTTTTCGGTCTTCAGTGTTAACTAAAGCAGGATGAGCCTCTACCCCGAGCGCTTTAAGTAAAGAAATGAGCAAGATGGTTTTGTCTTTACAGTCGCCATAGCGCAGTGCCAGAGTTTCTGATGCTGGAGTAGGCTGGTGTGAGTTGGTGCCCATTTCTAGGCCCAAATAACGTACTTCGTCTTGGCTAAAGCGCAGGGCAGCCACAATTTGAGACTCTAAATCGGCATGTTGAAACTTAATTTGACGAGCAATTGTTTCAATAGCAGGGCTCACTTCGATGGCAGATTGGTACAAAGGTAACGACCAATTGACTACCTCTTGCCAATTATTTACTTCAGAAAAGTACACTTCCTTGTAAGGCGAATACCAATGCGGTACTTCGCTTGCAGAGCTAAGGGTCGGCTCATTGTGTTGGCTAATCTGGTAGTCAAAACCCGTATCTAGCTTGGTTTTAGTAACAGGCGACTCGCCATTTATAAAGTTGATATATAAGGGCGTAGGCTTTTGCCACTGTACCCGCATAAATTGCTGCACTATCGGCACCGACCAGTTCAGTGTGCGCTTGGTGCTGAAGTGTTGATAAACCGGATTACTGCCCGAAACCGTATAGCTGTAATCTAAAATATCCATGATCCGCATATCATCAATAATGACATTTAGGCTTAAGGTGCCATTGTATATACGACTTGCTAAGTCAGTCTCGCGTTGTAACACCTGTAGCTCGGCACTATTTAGTTTATCTATATATTGGCCGTCACGAATAATGCCTAAACTATTGAGCGTAAGAGATTGATAATTTGGGTCAAAATCAATATTCAGCTGGCTAATATAATCAACCCCAGACTGATTGACCGCTTGCATTACAGTACGATTAAAGCGTTGCTGTGGGGCTTGCTCAGATACCTGAAGCTGAGTGTCGAGCATTAGGTAGAAAGTCCCGTCTCGTATTTGGTCTCGAGGTATCTCAGGGGTAAGTAACTTATGGTGTTTTACCCAGTTAGCTGCGGGCGCAACTTGATACTCTTCTGCGGCTGCAAAGCAGCTCACAAAGAATAAAAAAACAGCCAGTAGCTTAAGTTGTAAGTGCATCCATTTCATTGTTATTTTCTAATTACGTTTAGCTTTATATGACAAATTACTGAATTTCGCGGCTTGAGCCAAATAAAATTCACTATTTAGGGCTTTTTTAATTTGGCTCATATAAATGCCTAGAAAATGGCGCTGAAGTTTTGCTTTTTATTTAGGTTTATCTAAGCGTGTGAAAGCCACATTTGTAAAATAAGTTAGCTGGGCACCGTAATTGTAGCTTCTGTGCCTTGCAGGGGTTTTGAGTTTATTGATAACTCAAAGCCTTGGTTACGCACAAGTTCTCGGGTGATCACAAGTCCTATACCTGTGCCATTTGCTTTGGTCGAGTAAAATGGCACGAACAAGTTATCGGGGTTTTGAATACCACAACCTTGGTCGCTAATTGCAATATTCAAGCTATCACCCTGCCTTGACCAAGTGAGGGTTGGGGCAGAATCGCTGCCTGCTTCAAAGGCATTTTTTATCAAGTTGATCAATGCTTGTTCTAGCTGACCAAAGTCGGCATTAATATGTAACTCTTCACTGCTATTTATTACGAGTTCAGGAAAGATAGCGCTTAAACGTGTGTTTAATTGCTCGCTACTGATTGCTTGTTTTTGTGCGGGTGGTAGCTTGGCAAACGCACTGTAACTGGCTACAAAATCAAGCAAGTGTTGAGCGCGCTTTTCTATAACTTGCAGCATATCTTGGGCGAGATCATCGTGACTGCTAATTTGTCCTTGGCGCTTAAGGGTTTGCAATGACTGACTCATTGAATAAATCGGCGTGAGTGAGTTACGCACTTCATGATTCAACACGCGAATTAAACGTTGCCAAACAAGTTGTTCGTTATCGCGAAGCTGTTGCTCAATTGAAAAAAAGGTTAGTAATTCAAAGTTTCTGCCGGTCCGCCAAAAAGTCTGCGATGAGATTTGAAAGCGTTGTTTAAACAGTGAGTCTCTGTTTTGTTGCCATTCGCCATCATGCAGTGCAATGCCTAAGTCGCTGGCCGATTTACCTTCAATCTGGCGATGACTAATACTGTTGATAAACGCCTTATTACTAAAGTAAATCAAGCCATGGGGGTCTAGTATAACGATGGGTAAGTCCAGCATGCTGGCAAACTCAAAAACAAACTCTTCTGTTTGCATATAATGGCGTTTGTTCTTGGCTATTTTATTGCTGAGCTTGGCAAAATCTTGCTTAAGCGCTGCGACTCGTCCAGTTTGATAAGACGCTAAATGCCAACTATTACTTTCGTCATTTGCCAGTGCATCTAGTTGCAGGCCAAAGCGTTCAACCACATCGGTGATCGCACGGTAGCTTTTAATTAAAGCAAAAGCGCTTATCCCGATAAACGGCAATAATAGGCTGATACTGGCAAACCAATCTAGTTCTAAGCTGAGCGAAAGGGCAATACCAAGTGCTAATAGCACCGCTATAACCATATAAAAATAGCGTCGAACACGCTGCTCTAACGACAACTTGCTACTCATTTAGCGTTCTACTTCTTTTAAATCGAGCTGATGTTTATCAATGCGACGATAAATCGCTGATTTACTTAATCCTAAAAACTCTCCTGCGGCGATAACATTGCCATTAAATTGCAGCAGTGCTTTTTGAATCATCTGTTTTTCAAGCTCTTCAAGGGGCAATAGTGGCAAAGCTTGTTCTGCATTACTATTTGTTTGCTCGCAACTTGGTTGATCTAAAATGAGGTCATTGGCTTGAACATTGTTGTTATCGCTCATGATCACCGCGCGTTCAATGCAGTGACTTAGCTCACGAATATTACCAGGCCAGCTGTAATTTTTTAGCGCGTTTAGGGCATCAGGACTTAGCGCCATATTTGCACGTTGGTATTTTTTACCATGCACTAACAACAAGTGTTCTGCCAAGGGAGCGATGTCGTCTTTTCTGTCGCGAAGCGGTGGAATGTGTAGTTCAATGGTATTGAGTCTAAATAATAAGTCACGGCGGAATTCACCCTGCTCAATGGTCGTAGCTAATTCACTATTGGTGGCAGAAATAATCCGAACATCGGCGGTTTTGGTTTGGCTTGAGCCGAGCACTTCGAATTCTTTGCTTTCTAGCACACGCAGCATTTTACTTTGTAGCTCAAGGCTTAAAGTTGCAATTTCATCTAAAAATAAGGTGCCGCCTTCGGCAATTTCAAAACGCCCTAGGCGGTCTTCTTTGGCATCAGTAAAAGAGCCTTTCTTATGGCCAAATAATTCGCTTTCGAATAGCGTCGGGGCAATGGCGCCAACATTCACGCTTACATAGCGTTTATCAGCTCTGAGTGAGCGCTGGTGAATATAATGTGCCTATAAGCTTTTGCCAGTGCCATTTTCGCCGGTAATTAAAATGCTGGCATCGGTTTTAGCTGCGCGCTCAGCTTTGGCAAGCAACAGCTGCATGATTTCTGATTGAGCTATGTAATGTGCTTGTGTGTCACTGGTAAGCGCCTTTAAGCACGCGTTGTCGTGATTACTTTGCTTGAGCTTGAGTTGTTGTTGCACAACGGCGGTTAAGCGTAAGTTATTCCATGGCTTTTCAACAAAGTCGACAGCCCCTAATTGCATGGCTTTAACGGCAACATCAATGCTGGCCCATGCGGTCATGACAATGACAGGTATGGTCGAACCTAATTGATTTAGTTGCTTTAAAAAGCGTAACCCTTCTTCACCTGAGGTGGTGTCGAGCTTGTAGTTCATATCAAGCAAAATCAGGCTAATGTGCTCCGATTTTAATAATTCAAGGGCATGTTCAGGGCCTTCGGCCTCAAGGCAATGTAAGCCCAGTTGTTGTAATGCAACAGTAGCAGCCAGACGCACATCAGCTTGATCGTCTATGACTAAGATTTTGTCCATGATGTTTTCTTATTATCCTGTTGAGGTAGCTTAAGCTAAAACTTAAGCCACCATTTTGTGCTGTTAATCGTTACGTAGTGCGGCCATAGGTTTTGCTTTGAGCAGTAAAACCAAAGGTCTAAAGCAAGCGAATAGCGCAATACATAAGGTAATACTCCAAGCGAGTAATTGCAGTCTTACATCAAGTATCAGCCAAGACATGAGCTGTCCTTGTAACATGTAAAAACCCACCATTACCGCGGCGAGAGCAACCGCAAAGCCAATGAGCACAGGGATAATAGCTTCAACACTCATAAGCTTGAATAAGCGCGCTTTTTTCGCACCTAATGCCATACGAATACCAAACTCATAACGGCGCAGACCCAGGTTGTAGCTCAGTACCCCAAAAATACCGATTGCTGCTAATAATAGAGTAAATAGCGCTAAGGTACTACATAGAACCACGGTCAGTCGGCTCATATACAGTAAATTGTCGTACTCTTGTTGCAGGTCATTAAACTGCCACATGGTTAGGTCGCTGTTCTTTTCTTTTAGCGTATTAAGTATTTGTTTATTTGTTAGCTTAACGCCTTCAGAAGCTTTGATTGTAAACATGTAGCTATACGGTGTTGCTGGCCACCAAATGTGACGACCAAACGACTCATCGTAGTATTTAGGGTGATTAAAATCTTCGGTTACACCCACCACTTCATACATCTTTTCTTCTAAGCCTTGGTAGCTCTTACCGATGATATTTCGATAGTCTTGGCCTGGTAATAAGTTCTCTGCAACGCTGACCGAGACAAGTATCTCGTTGGTTTCACCGCGTATAGCTTGTTCGCTAAAGGTGCGGCCAGCGAGAACTTTGGTGTTAACTAACGCAAAGTAATCAGGCCCTACCCACTGACTAGGGAAGAAAATTGAGCTTTTACCGTTTACATCAGTCAGGGTGTTGGCATTTTGTCTTGCTGATACTGGGCTGTGACCCAGGGCAACATCATCAATGCCTTGGCTATCAAGCAAAACCTGCTTGTATTGCAGCATATGTTCGTAGCGCTCAGCCAATGACATCTGATTATTTGGCTGGAACAGGTTAGCAAAATACAGGTTTTCGGTATCACTGCCGAGTGGGCGGTTTATCGTGCCCATTGCTTTACTGACTACCATCACCGAAAAACTCACAAGCAGCGCGGCAACAAACATTTGTGAACCAATTAAAATACGCACTGTACGGCCAGATACCTGTGAAACCCCGCCTTTACCACTGTTCTGCATTTGCGTATTTAGGGTTTTGTAATTCACCAAACGCGCTGTAATTACAGAGAAAATATAAGCAAGAGCAATACACAGTATGATGGCAACAATGACCAACGTGCTATCCACGGCCAAGCTATTAACCAGTGGCAGTCGGCCTTCTGCTAGTACTTTAAATAAACGTATGCCCCATACCGATAAAAACAGCGCAATGCTTACCGATAAGGTCATTAAAATCAGTGACTGTAAAAAGATACTTTTAAATAATGTGCTGCGTTTTGCACCTAACACCGCCTGCAAAGCGAGGGTTTTATGTTGAGCAAGAGCGCGTGAGAAAAACAACGTGCTTACATTAAGTACTGCAATAATCAGTAGCCCTACTGCACCGGCTAACATCATTAAGCTTAAGTCATCGTTATTACCCAGCTCAACGTCACGATACGGGGTTACTTCAGGTTTTACATCGGTGATCCCCCCGTTGTTTAGCCACTCTGATTTAACCGTATCAATTTGCTGTTTTAAATCGACTTTAACTTGATCTATGGTGACCCCAGGCTTTAAAACTGCAATCAGTTTTAGGTTTTTGAAAGTGTTTGTCCACGGGCTTTGCCAATCGTCATTGTGAAAGAAACGGCGGTCCGCACTGGATGGAAACCACACTTCAACGTCACTTGCTTTAAACATGTAGGGTGGGCTGAATGAGTCATCAACAACACCGACGATACGGTGAACGTAATCGGTTTCACCCGCCATGACTGAAAGTGTTTTACCAATAATGTTCGGGTCGCTGTTGTAATGCTTGCGCCAGAAGTTAGCAGAGATAACAACGCGGTCATCAGGAGTTTCGAGTGTTTCTCCAAGGTCAAAACCCTGTCCCATTAAAAATGGCGTGTTTAATAAGTCAAAATAGTTGCCGCCAACATACAGCACAGGCTCTTTAGGTTCGCCATCTAGGTTTGCAAAGATTTGCTCACCCGCATTGATCATCATACTTTGTTCAAAGCTTTGATTATGCTTAAGCCAATGCACCATCGACTGGTAGCTTTGAAAGCCAGTAGCATCGTAGTCATCATAGGTAAGTGATTGCTCAACCACCACCATGCGGCTTTCATCGTACACATCAAGGGGCTTTAAAAAGTAGCTGTTAACAAGGCTAAGCACCACAAACAAGGTGGCCAATGTTAAAGCAAGCGTTGCGATAACCGCAGTGACAAAGCCAGGAGCATTCATTAATGATGCCCACGCTAAGCTCAGTTGGGCGCGTGTTTTGGTTAATTTCATTACATCACCTCGGCGCTTTCGAGTACTTGCTCAGCAGTGTCGTTGCTAGGTGCTTGGCGAGCTTCAGAGTAGGAAACAATTTCACCATCTAGCAATTTAAGTTGCGTCTTTGCACGTCCTGCATAACGTAAATCATGGGTTACCATGCAAATCGTGGTGCCTTTTTTATTCAGCTCATCAAGCAAGTCCATGACGGCATCACCATTTTTTGAATCTAAGTTACCAGTTGGCTCATCCACCAATAAAATGCTTGGCTTGCCAGCCAGTGCGCGGGCAATAGCAATACGCTGTTGCTGACCACCAGATAATTGGTTTGGTTTGTGCTGAGCACGGTGGCCCATCTCAACCTCATCAAGGGCCTGTTTTACCGCAAGCTCAATTTCGTTTGGGATCATGGCTGGCTCTCGATAAGTGAGCGGCAGTGCTACGTTGTCAAACACCGATAATTCATCAATTAGGTTAAACGACTGAAATATAAAACCAATGTGAAGGTTTCTAAGTTCA
The DNA here is from genome assembly GCF_021532515.1 of Pseudoalteromonas sp. PAST1. NCBI lineage: Bacteria > Pseudomonadati > Pseudomonadota > Gammaproteobacteria > Alteromonadales > Pseudoalteromonadaceae > Pseudoalteromonas > Pseudoalteromonas sp. PAST1. The sequence continues at coordinate 84,555 of NZ_JAKGBH010000001.1, forward strand.
GCTTGCTGATCCATATCGAGGGTTTTTGTATCGACTTCTTTAATGAAATAGTCGCCAGCAGTTGGGCTATCGAGTAAGCCTAATAATGACAGCAGCGTCGATTTACCACAGCCAGATGGGCCGCTAATGCAGATATAATCACCTTGGTTAATATTCAGGCTGATGTCTTTTAATGCATAGGTTTCAACATTTTGGCCGCGATAAACTTTGGCGATTTTGTTTAATGAGATAAGCGTGTTGGTTTTCATAAACTGTCCTGTTCGATTTTTATTGTTGCCAAATGCTGCCATTTAGAAAGGTCTGAAATGATCAGCTGTTCGCCCACGGTGGCACCGCTCAAAAGTTGAATTTGATTGTCACTGAGTGTACCAAATTCGATATTGGTTGGCGTTGCTAACTGGGTATTTGGATTAAGTTTAAATAGCGTGGCTTCGCTATTTGCTTGTGCTTTTTGCGGCACGTTAATGGTTAACGCATCGGGAATAATGTTGCTAACGACATAGCCTTCAATGCTTAAATCGGGGCGGGCATTGGCAGGCAGTGTGCCTTGTAAATCAAGTTCGATAATAACTCGACCATCGGTAACAATAGGGTCAATTCGGGTGACTTTGGCATCAACTTCACTGTGGTCTGCTTGGCTAAAGGTGTTTACTTTCGCTGCCATATTGAGTGCCACTTTTTCGGCATCTGCTTGCTTAACGCTTAGCTCTGCTTTGAGTGCTTTATTTGAGCCAACCACCGCAAGGCGGGTACCCGGCACGAGGTTTTGGCCAAGTTCAACATTCAACTCTTGTAGCATGCCATCGATGCCAGCTGTTATTTGCAGCTGATCAAAAGCGTGTTGTTCAACCTGATAATTAAGCTCAAATTGGCTTAATAGTTCTTGCTGTATTTTGCTACGTTGTAAGTGCATTTCTTTAAGCTGTGCAAGGCGTTGCTGCTCGATACTTACGCGCTCTGTAAGCTGTGCAACGTTTAGTATGCTTCGTTTGTAATCGAGGCTTGAAACAATCCCTTGCTCGATCAGTTTGCTTTCAGCATCGACTCTAAGCTCTGCACTTTGCAGCTCACTTTTTAATATGGCGAGATTTGCTTGGCGCTCAAGTAGTTCACTTTGCTGGTTAATTCTTTGCTCATTAACACTGGCTTTTTGGCGAGCAAGTTCTAGCCGAGCGACCGATAAACGCTGCGCTTGCTGTGGGTTGACGAGGCTTAAAATCACCGTGTCTTTTTTAACGATAGTGCCGGGGTATACATGGATAGCTTCGACCATTGCGGTGTCGGTATTGGTTAAATAACGTTGATACTTTGGCTTTAAACGACCAAAGCCACGTATTTTTACCACAAAATCGGCTTGTTCTACGGTTGCTATTTGCAGTTGGCTTGCAGCAACTACAGTGGGTGTCGCCCATTGATACATCATTAAAGCGCCAAGAGCCGATACGCCAATAGCTGCACCAGCCAGCCATTTTTTAGCTTTTGATTGCTGAGGTTTGCGTTTTAGTGTGCTGTCTAAATCCATGATACTGAGAAAAATAAATAATCATGGAATAGCTAAGGCGAGTTTTGTGCCAAAAGTTAAGGTGTTGAAAAGTAGTAACTTTTTATCTTTTGCAACGTGAGCTTTTCCCACTACTGGGAAAGCGAGTTTTAAAACTGGGAGTGAATGCTTAAATTAGCTTTCTTCGATTTTGCCAACCTGCGAAAGCTGATTAAACAAAATGCCCGCTTGAGTACGGTTATAAACATTGAGTTTGCGTAAAATCGCTGACACATGTTGTTTGATTGTAGTTTCTTGAATCGACATTTCAAAGGCGATTTGTTTATTCAATAAACCGTCGGCAATCATCGCTAGTACGCGGTATTGCTGCGGAGTTAGTTTTTCAAGGTTACGAGCAAATTCGCTTTGTTCGTCGTTGATCACCACATCGGTTAAATCCACTTCAGGTGGTAACCAAGTGTCGCCATTGAGTACATGACTAATTGCTTCACTAATAACATCTAAAGAAGATGACTTAGGAATATAGCCAGCAGCGCCAAGGCTCATCGCTTGTTTGATTATGGCGGGTGTCTCATTGGCAGAGACCATGATTACCAAGATATCAGGGTAGTGGTTACGCAGTTGCGAAAGGGCTTGCAGGCCATTTGCACCTGGGATCGTAAGGTCTAAAAATATCAGTTCAATCTCAGGGTGAGCGCTTAACAGTGCAAACAAACCATCAATGTCACTGGTTTCTTTAATATGTTCTTCTGGCACTGATGTCGCGGCAGCTTGACGCAGCGCACTTCTAAATAACGGGTGATCATCGGCGATTATGGTGTTCACAGCTAAAGACATTCCCTCGATTCTCCAATGCGTTATGTTATAAGTGATTTTGCCTTTTGAAACAAGGTTTGCCTGAGGGGAAGTTTCAGACAAACCTTTCTCACACAAGGATTTAGATTCTATTTTAGAAACGGTAACCAACAGTGAAGGCTACAGTACGAGGGTCGCCGTAGTAACCAATCAGGGTATTATCACCACCTAAACCTGGGGTGTATTTGCTGGTATCTGTTGGGTCTGTTGGATCAGGTGCTACGAACTGGTAACCACCAATCATGTACTCTTCGTCCGTTAAGTTTTTACCGTAAAGACCTGCCGTCCAGTGACCATCTGTGCTGTACCAAGTAATACCCATATTAAAGATACCGTAAGCATCTTGCGTTAATAGGCTATCTTCTTCGAATAGCGCGTAGTTGCCTCTGTGGTAGTAGTTACCGTTGACAACAAAGTCACCCATTTCTGTGTACATGCGGTACGTTGCACCCAGGTTAAAGGTTAAATCAGGTGTGTTTGATACCGTAAAGCGGTCTGATTTATCGAATGCTTCACCGGTTTCTGGGTCGTAATCAATTACGTTATCAAAGCTACTATCGATGTAACCCACTGATGCATCAAAGCTGAGTGATTCTGTTGCAACATAGTTAAGCTCAAGCTCAATACCATCTGATGTTGACTCACCAATGTTACCTAAACGTTGGTTCAGATCTGCTGCGCTATCGCCCGGTAATACCGAAATATATTGACGGTCTTTATGGTCAAGGGTGAATAACGTGACGTTTGCACGTAAGTTGTTGTTCCACTCACTCTTCATACCGATTTCGAATGAATCGACGATTTCTGGCTTTGCAGCTGGCTCTGCAGTGGTTGCACGTGGATTGAAAGTACCTGACTTAAAGCCTTGCGCATAACTTGCAAAGAACATGATGTCACGATTGTACTGGTATTCAACGCCAGCACGTGGTGTGAAGCGTGACCATTCTTCTTCATCATCGAGTACCGTTGGTACAAGCTGACCTTCTGGGCGAGTGTAACCTGGTACCCAACCTGATTCAGGGTAAACAATGTCAAAGATTAGGCCATTGTTAACCTGCGCTTCTTTTTTGTCTTTGGTGTAACGTGCGCCGAGTGTCATTGACCATTTATCTGTTAAATCAATCGAGCTTTGGATATACGCTGCTTTACTGTTTGAGTTACTACAGCCGCTTACTTCACGAGTCAGACCCGGAGCACCTAGACTTTGACCTAAGATACCTAAAATAGCCTCAAATTGACCGCAAGATTCACCATCATAGTAGTAAAGACCTGAAACCAATTTGTAGTTATCGCCTTGATGATTTAGCTGCAACTCGTGAGTCGTTTGCTCATCATCGTAAATAGCAGGTACGTCGAAAATTTGCAGTGACGTGTTATCAAAGTCGATATTGGTTGGTGAGTAGCTCTCACGGCTTGAACCGATATATTTAATGCTAGTGCTGTCAGTCATATCCCAACGAGCAGTTAAGCTGTAACCTTCGAGTTCAACTTTATTCCATGTTGGTAAGCTGGTGTAAGAGTCATACACGCTGTCTGGAACTGGTGCATCAGTAAGAATACTTGGTAGTAAACGGTAACCACCTTTTGCGTTTGATTTGTCTTCTGTTTTATCCCACGCGAGGCGGAAGAATAAGTCATCAGTCGGTGTGTATTCGAGTGTAACACGAGCTGCGGTTACGTCTTTGTTGTAGTTTTCGCGGTCTTGGTTATCAAGAGCCGATGTTAAAAACTCACCAAAGCCATCACGGTTAAGCGTTGCAAAACCAAAACCCACGTAAAGTTTTTCGTCAACAATCGGTAATTGGCCAGTGATTTTTAAATCTTTTTGGTTATAGCTACCTACAGTGCCTTGTATATTTAAGGTAGCATCACCGCTCATTTCTTTGGTGACGTATTTAATTGCACCACCAATGGTATTTTTACCGTAAAGCGTCCCTTGTGGGCCGCGTAATACTTCGATTTGTTGCACATCAAGCAGATCAAGCACGGCACCTTGTGGGCGAGCAAGATAAACATCATCGATATAAATACCTACGCCTGGCTCATACCCCCAAAGTGGATCTTGCTGACCTACACCACGAATAAACGCAGTAATTGTAGAGTTAGTACCACGGCTTGCTTGTAAGGTGGTATTTGGCGAGAACTGCTGAACTTCGGTCATGACGACGATGCCATTTTCAGCTAGCTCTTCAGCACCAATTGAAGTGACTGCGACTGGCACTTCTTGCAGGTTTTCAACAGTTTTACGTGCTGTTACCTGAATACGTTCAAGTTCGCCTTTTTTTGCTGCAGGTTCGGCTTGTTCTGCCGCTTGAGCACTGACACCTGCCAAAGCAAGTGATACAGCCAGAGTAAGTGGCGCGACTTTTGGGTTAAGCTTTATCATGTTGTATTCCTTGTTATTGTTGTCATTAGTCTTATGGCCACTCACATCGATGTTGCCGAAGACTGAATAAGATTTGCCCGTGTCACCTGTCAATTAATGTAGAAGATAGTTGCAAAAATTGAATTAGTACCATAGTGCTATACCCGTCACAGCCCTTTATTTATCAAGCAATTAAGCTATTTTTAAAGCAGATAGTACCTTAGTGTTATGTATTTTTTGAACGCTTAGGGTAAGACTGAAAGCATTATTCCGATGTCACCTTATCTGTGTAATAACAATAATTATAGGAATGTCTATGCTGAGCATGATAGGACTGTTAGGCGGTTTAATACTGCTGATCATTTTAACGCTGCGTGGGGTAAATTTATTTATCGCTGCGCCAATCTGTGCACTGTTAGTTGCACTTAGTAGTGGCATGGCCATTTTCCCTGTATCGGCAGATACAAACTTTATTAACGCCTATATGGATGGCTTTGCAGGCTTCTTAAGTGCGTGGTTTTTTATGTTTTTACTGGGGTCGTTGTTCGGTAAATTCATGGAAGACACCGGTGCTGCAGACAGTGTTGCAAGCTACATTGTGGGTAAACTAGGTATGAAGCACGCCGTTCTTGCGGTTGTGATTGCCTGTGCTGTTTTAACCTACGGTGGCGTGAGCGTCTTTATTGTTGCGTTTTCCGTTTATCCAATGGCATTAAGTCTGTTTAAAGATGCAAACTTACCGCGCCGCTTTATTCCAGCAACGCTGGCATTTGGTTCGGTGACCTTTACCATGACTTCGGCAGGCTCGCCAGAAATTCAAAACTGGATCCCGGTTAAGCACCTTGGTACGTCACCCTATGCAGCGTGGGAAGTGAGCTTAGTGGTCGCTATTTTCATGGCGACAGCAGGTTACTTTTGGTTGAACAAGATGATCAAAAAAGCCGTTGCTAATGGCGAAACCTTTGAAGCGCGTGATGATGATCCTGTCATTATTGAGCGTCGTCGTCCGCATCCAATTACGGGTGTGATCCCACTGATTGTGGTGCTGCTTTTATCATTTACGCTACATGATGTACTGCAGCAAACCGCGCTTATTGTCGCTTTGCTTGGTGGTGTACTGAGTATTGTGATTATCAATTTTAAGCATTTTCACGATATGGGTAACGCTATTAATGTTGGTACAACCGGCGCCTTAGTGGCAATCGGTAATACCGCTGCCGTGGTTGGTTTTGGCGCTGTGGCGAAAGTATCACCAGCATTTACCGCCGCTGTCGATGTGATGACCCATATGCCGGGGAATGAGTTGGTTGGTGCTGCGATTGCGGTTAGTGTAATTGCTGGTTTAACTGGCTCTGCTTCTGGCGGGCAAGCCATTGCATTACCCCTTGTCGCACCAGGTTATTTAGACATGGGTGTAAACCCCGAACAACTGCACCGAGTAGTGGCAATTAGCTCTGGAGCCCTCGATACCTTGCCGCATAATGGTTATGTGGTCACAACAATACGCGCTATCTGTAAAGAAACGCACCAACGTGCGTATTGGTCAATGGCAGCGCTGACGGCGGTTATTCCGCTTATCGGTGTCGCATTGGCACTCGGACTCTTTATTATCTTTTAAGGAACAGCAATGAAAACCAAATTAATAATTTTGCTATGGCTGGTTGTATTTAGTAGCACTGCGTTTGGCGCTGCAAATAAAGCCGACACCATGCTGGTGGAAAAGCAGCATTTTACGACAAAAGATTTTACCACCGTGTCTGGTGTGACGTTAGAGCAAGTGGATATTGGCTGGGAAAGCTACGGTAAACTAAACGCCAATAAAGATAACGTGATTTTAATCACTCATTACTTCTCTGGTACTTCTCATGCCGCAGGTAAATATAAAGCAGATGATGCCCTACCGGGTTATTGGGATGCGATTATCGGCCCAGGTAAAGCTATCGATACCAATAAATATTATGTGATTAGCTCAGATACTTTAGTAAATGCCAACTGGCATGATGAAAATGTTATTACCACAGGCCCTGCGTCAACTAATCCAAAAACAGGTAAACCTTATGGTTTGGATTTCCCTGTGGTTACGATTACTGACTTTGTGAATGTGCAAAAGCGTTTACTCGACAACCTAGGTATCACTAAGTTACATGCTGTGATGGGTGCATCAATGGGGTCGTTTCAAGCACTTGAGTGGGCAACTCGTTACCCAGATAAAGTAGAGCGTTTAATTCATGTGATTGGCGCTGCAACGATGGATGCATGGACAGTCGCTGCACTTGAAAAATGGGCGTTACCAATTCGTCTAGATAAAAACTGGCAGCAAGGTAATTACTACGGCAAAGAGCGCCCGTTAGATGGTTTAGCGGCAACCATGCTTAATATTACGCAAGATGCGATGCATCCAATTATTTATAACGCGAGCTTCCCTGACTTTAATGTATTGGATGAAGGTGCATTAAAAGATATTCGTACCTTGCCTAAGTTAAACCAAGTACTCGCTCAGCGCGCAATGGCACGAGCTAAAACCCAAGATGCAAACCATGTACTTTATTTGGTCCGGGCATCACAACTATTTACCGCTGGTATGCAAAGCGATTTAACAACGGCACTTAAAAATGTCTCTGCCAAAACATTATTACTACCCGCAACGAACGACTTACTGCTTCGCCCTGAAAACATGCGCACCGTTTTTGACACCATGAAAGCGGCAGGTAAAGACGTTGAGATTTCAGAAATTGAAGGGGGTTGGGGACACCTTGATGGCATTTTCTCAATCGCCCCGAAAGCGCAGCTTATCAGTGAGTTTTTAGAGGAGTAACCCGATGAGCAAAACAGTTTTAATTACCGGTGCAGCCAGTGGGATTGGTCTATATGTTGCTCAGCAACTGGCGATGCAAGGTCACACTATTATTGTGACTGATTTAAATCAGCAAGCTGCACAACAAGCGGCGGCAGGCATTGTTGAGCAAGGTGGTAGCGCCGAAGGGTATGCGCTTAATGTGGCAGATAGTGATGCAATTGAGCAGTTTTTCACTGAGCTTAATCAGCCAATTGATGTACTTATTAATAATGCAGGTATTCAGCACGTTGCGAAGCTTGAAGATTTTCCTGCTGATAAATGGCAGTTCTTACAGCAAGTTATGCTCGTTGGCCCGGCGATGATGACCAAGGCGGTACTCCCTCGCATGCGTGAGCAAGATTTTGGTCGCATCATTAATATTGGCTCAATTCATGCCATGGTGGCATCTAAATATAAGTCGGCTTATATCGCTGCAAAACATGGCTTAATCGGCTTTGCTAAAACCATGGCACTTGAAACGGGCGATGCCAACATCACGATTAATACCGTGTGCCCAGCCTATGTAAAAACGCCGCTTGTGGAGCAACAAATTGCCTCGCAAGCCAAAGAACATGGCATTTCTGAGCAACAAGTGATCGACACAATTATGCTAGCACCGATGCCGAAAAAAGCATTTATCGGCTTAGATGAGATCCTGCATACCGTTAGCTTTTTAATGGCCGATGCAGCACGCAATATTACCGCCCAAGCAATCGCCATTGATGGCGGTTGGACTGCACAATAGGAGGAGCCAATGGCAGGTTTTGATAAAGTAGTTACAAGTTATAGCGAAGCAATGGCTGGCCTTGAAGATGGCATGACAGTGATAGCCGGTGGATTTGGCTTATGCGGTATTCCTGAAGGACTGATTGCGCAAATTAAACGTCAAGGCACCCGAGATTTAACCGTGGTATCGAATAACTGTGGCGTTGATGGTTTTGGTTTAGGTGTGCTGCTTGAAGATAAGCAAATCAGCAAGATGGTTGCCTCTTACGTTGGTGAAAACGCGTTATTTGAGCAGCAGCTATTAAATGGTGAACTTGAAGTTGAGCTGACACCGCAAGGCACCTTAGCTGAAAAAATGCGCGCAGGTGGCGCGGGCATTCCTGCATTTTATACCGCAACGGGTGTCGGTACACCGGTGGCTGACGGTAAAGAAACCCGCAATATTAATGGTCGCGATTATTTATTAGAGCCAAGCATTACTGGCGACTTTGCGATAGTTAAAGCGTGGAAAGCAGATCGCTACGGTAATTGCATTTATCGTCATACGGCGATGAACTTTAATCCGATGGCAGCAACCGCAGGCAAAATTACGGTTCTTGAAGTTGAAGAAATTGTTGAGCCAGGGGAGCTAGAGCCAAGCCAAATTCACACGCCGGGTATCTATATTGACCGAGTGATTAAAGGTGAATTTGAAAAGCGCATCGAGAAAGTTACCACTAAGCAAGAGAATCAATAAGGAGCACGCTGATGGCATTATCACGAGAACAAATCGCTAAACGCGTGGCGATGGAACTACAGGATGGTTACTACGTTAACTTAGGCATAGGTATTCCAACCTTGGTTGCTAATTATGTCCCTGATGGCATCGAAGTGATGCTGCAATCTGAAAATGGTTTACTCGGTATGGGGCCATACCCAAGTGCAGACCAAGTTGATGCTGATATGATTAACGCAGGTAAAGAAACGGTCACCGCTGCAACGGGGGCGGCTATATTTAGCTCCGCAGAAAGCTTTGCCATGATCCGCGGTGGCCACGTTGATTTAACCGTGCTGGGCGCGTTTGAAGTAGACCAAAACGGCAACATAGCCAGTTGGATGATCCCGAAAAAGCTGGTTAAAGGGATGGGCGGTGCGATGGATTTAGTGGCCGGTGCTAAAAACATTATTTGTACCATGACCCATGCCAACAAGCATGGCGAATCAAAACTGCTGACCGAATGCAGTTTGCCGTTAACAGGTGTTGGTTGTATCAATAAAGTGATCACCGATTTGGCACTATTAGAAATTAAAGACGGTGCATTTCATTTATTAGAGCGTGCCCCGGGTGTCTCGGTTGATGAGATTATTGCTAAGACACAGGGCAAGCTTATTGTCTCTGGTGACATTCCTGAGATGACTTTTAGCTAGTTTTGCGACTTTTAAGCAGCTAATTTGCCTAGATTTTATACTAACCCCCAGTAATGTGCTTTTTGTTCATGAGTTTTATGAACAAAAAGCCATTTATCACCATCAATGCAACTTACCCCCTAAACATTTCGTTAATCTATCGTTAACACTATGCTCCAAACCAGATCGCCGTTTGCAGTAGGCCGATCAACGACAACAAATAATTATAATCTGGTGTGGAGTAATTCATGAAAGCAAGTAACACACAGCTCGCTTTAGCCGTTGCAGCGGCGTTAGCAAGTACATCAGCATTCGCACAAAGCGACACTGAACAACTACAGCAACAACTCGATGCACTTCAAAAAGAAGTGGATTCATTAAAAACATCTAGCGGCTTCAACCTAGAATTTGGTGGTCGCGTGCAACTTGATTACAACTATTTCGACGGTGCTTACAATGCCGACAATGATGGCGCTGGAGGCAGCGACTTCTTCCCACGTCGTATCCGTACTTATGTTGAAAGTGAACATGGTAACTGGGATCACAAATTACTACTCGAATTTTCTGAAGGCACGGCTGAAATCGTGTTAGCGCGGGTACGTTATGCATTCGACAACGGCTTAAAAGTAAAAGCCGGTAAAATCCGTGAAGACATGTCGCTCAATGCGCTAACCAGTTCTAAACACATTAATACCATTGAGCGTAGCACCCTTGCTAACACCTTCTCTCCTTTCTTCCGCTGGGGTATCTCGGCTTATCAATACTTTAAAGATTCAGGCTTGCGTTACGCCGTGGGTGTTTACAAAAACGATGCGTTTGGTGCTTCAGGCCATGACGAAAATGACAAACTGACATTGGCTGTAACAGGTCGCTTAACCTGGTCAAGTGCAGCACCGGGTGATGTGATTCATTTAGGTGCTTGGCACTCTTATCGTGATATGGGCGGCAATGACTTAAGCGCTCGTTTTGCCCGTGGTGAAGTGCGTGAAACCAATGTTCGCTTAGTCGATTACGCAGTCGGTGGTGAAACGGCAGCGCTAAATAGCATGTCGCAAAGCGGTCTTGAATTTGCCTACCAAGCGAATGCATTCACTCTAGAGGCTGAATATGCCAGCCGTTACCTTGATACGGTCGATAGTAGCAACGAACTTGATGGTGAACGTTTTGATGGCTTCCATGTTTCGGCAAGTTACTTCTTAGGTGGTGAGCAGCGCCGTTACAAAGCAGGCTCAGCATTATTTGTACAACCAAAAGGGATTAAAGATGCATGGGAGCTTGTTGCACGTGTGTCACAAATGAACGCCAGCAGCAAACAGCAAGGTACCGATGTAACCACTTACACATTAGGCACATCTTATTATCTAAGCTGCGATATCAAATTTATGGGCAACCTGATTTACAGCGATGTTGATGGTGCCGGTGCTTCTACCCTGGTAGGTGATGAAGATTCAGGTATGGGCATCAGTGCTCGTATGCAGTACTTATTTTAGGAGTCGTGCATTATGACTATGTTTAAATCATTAAAAAGATCTGTTTTAGCAGCTTCATTATTAGTAGCCAGCCCATTGGCATTGGCAAACTTACACTTTTTGGTACCAGGTGGCCCAGGCGGCGGTTGGGATACCACAGCACGTGGTGTTGGTGAAGCAATGGTAAAAGCGGGCATTGAAGATAATGCATCGTTTCAGAATATGTCGGGCGGCGGCGGTGGCCGTGCAATTGCTTACTTGATTGAGTCGGGCACTAAAAAAGGCGATATGTTGATGGTTAACTCAACGCCTATCGTTCTGCGCGCATTATCAGGCAAAATTCCTTACAGCTATCGCGATTTAACACCAGTTGCCAGCATGATTGCTGATTATGGTGCATTTGTGGTGCGTAATGACTCGCCATTTAAAACATGGCAAGACGTTATTGATGCCATGAAAAAAGACCCAGGCTCTGTAAAAGTAGCAGGTGGCTCTGCGCGCGGCAGCATGGATCACTTAGTGGCTGCACAAGCGGTTAAAGCGGCGGGTCTTGATGGTCGTCGATTACGTTACATTCCTTACGATGCCGGTGGTAAAGCGAAAGCTGGTTTATTGTCGGGTGAGGTCAACTTACTTTCAACAGGCTTAAGTGAAGCACTCGAAGTCGCTAATGGTGGTCAGGCACGTATTTTAGCGGTGACTTCTGCAGAAACATTGCCAGATTACCCAGCAATTCCAACCTTAAAGTCGCTAGGTTACGACATGGAGTTCGTAAACTGGCGCGGCTTTTTTGCAACCCCAGATTTACCAGCAGACAAACTTGCCGAGTACACAGAAAAACTACGTAAGTTGCAACAAACCCCTGAATGGGAAGCGGTTCGTGCCCGCAATGGTTGGCTAAATCTATTTCAAGAAAAAGAAGCGTTTATTAAATCGCTTGAGCAGCAAGAAGCGCAATTACGCGTTGTAATGAAAGAACTTGGTTTTATCCGAGGCTAAGGTTAGACGATGTTAAACCGTGAACTAATTGGACCAAGTTTATTCTTGGTCCTCTTTACCCTCTACGCCCTTGTGGCTTGGCAAATTCCACTTATGCCATTTGAAGAGTACGAAAGCGTTACTTCTGCAACCTTACCAAAAGTGTATGCAGTATTCGGTATCGTGGTGTGTGTACTATCGATTGGTGCCAACTTATTAAAGCAAGCACCTGCAGAAAAAGCAGAGCTACTCAGTAAGGGTAACTTACTACGTACCTTTGCACTGTTGGTATTAATGGTTGCTTATAGCGCCATGCTTGAACCGTTCGGCTTTTTAATTGCCACCAGTGCCTTTTTAATTACGGGCTTTTTTATCATGGGCGAACGCCGTAAGGCAGTGTTGTTGTTTGCTTCTGTGCCTGTGGCCGTGGTTTTTTGGTTTTTAATGACACAAGTACTGGGCATTTACTTAGTACCTGGCAATCTGTGGAGTTAAGTTATGCTTGATGGAATTATGTTAGGTTTGTCGACCGTACTCGACTGGAACAACTTGTTATATGTGATTGTTGGCTGCTTTGTTGGCACGTTCATCGGTATGCTACCGGGTCTTGGTCCAATTACCGCGATTGCGTTGATGATCCCGATCACTTACAGCATCGGTGCTGATTCGGGCATGATTTTAATGGCCGGTGTTTACTACGGGGCTATATTCGGTGGCTCTACTTCTTCTATTTTGATTAATGCGCCGGGTGTGGCAGGCACGGTAGCGTCATCGTTTGATGGTTACCCACTAGCAAAACAAGGTAAGGCTGGTAAAGCCCTTGCGATTGCAGCTTATTCATCCTTTATAGGCGGGACCATTGGCGCCATTTTATTGATGGTGGCTGCGCCATTATTAGCGAAAGTGTCATTAAGTTTTCAGTCGCCTGATTATGTTGTACTGATGTTTTTAGGCTTAACGGCGATTGCTGCGTTCTCCAATAAAGGGCAATTTTTAAAAGCCATGATGATGACGGTATTTGGTTTAATGCTGGCAACGGTAGGTATTGATCCCTCTTCAGGTACCGAGCGCTTTACTTTTGGCCAAGCTGATTTACTAGATGGTATTAGCTTTTTATTAGTAGCAATGGCAACATTTGCGTTGGCTGAGGCACTGATTAATGTGGCGCGCCCAGAAGCTGAGCCAGATAAAAAAATTGACGATCCTGATACGCCAAAAATTGGTTCAACAAAACTGACTAAAGAAGAAGTAAAAGATATGGCTCCTGTGGTTGGCCGCTCATCTTTACTTGGCTTTATAGTCGGTGTTTTACCGGGTGCAGGGGCAACCATTGCCAGCTTTATGGCCTACGCTACTGAGCGTAACCTTGCTCCAAAGGCACTGAAAGATAAATTTGGTAAGGGTTCAATGCGTGGCTTAGCGGCACCTGAGTCGGCTAATAATGCAGCCTGTACGGGCTCATTTGTACCATTACTGACTTTAGGTATTCCAGGCTCTGGTACAACAGCGATCATGCTAGGGGCATTAATTGCTTACGGTATTCAGCCGGGCCCTATGTTAATGCAAGAAAACCCAAGCGTGTTTTGGGCAGTTATTGTCAGTATGTACTTTGGCAACATTGTACTGCTGATTTTGAATCTGCCGTTGATCCCATATTTCGCTAAAGTGTTGGCAATGCCTAAATCTGTGCTGACCGTGATGATTTTATTCTTCAGCTTAATTGGTGTGTATTTAGTGTCATTTAACACCTTTGATTTATTTATGATGGTGGGCTTTGCGCTGGTGGCCTTGGTGCTTCGATTGTTAGCTTTCCCGATGGCACCTTTATTACTTGGCTTTATCCTCGGTGATATGATTGAGCGAAACTTCCGCCGTGCAATGATGATTTCTGATGGTTCGCTGAGCTTTTTATGGGACCGCCCATTAACACTGAGTATTTTTGTGATTTCGATCTTAGTGTTGTTGTTCCCACTGAAAGACTATATTGTCCAACGTCGTAAAGAAAAAGCAGCTACGCAAGCAGAGCAACATGCGTAGAACAAGGCACTGATATGAGATACACCAATAAGCTAAACCCATTTCAGCATATGGTTAAAAAACCTAAGCGCTTAGAAACGCGACTCATTATTTGGGTTACCGGTCTATGTGTTTTACAGGCTGTGTTGTTTGGCGCATTGGTGTATCAGATCACTGCAGAAAGCTTACATAACCACATGGGTGATAAAGCGCTTGCGCTCGCAACCAGTATTGCCTCACGGGATGATGTGCAAAGCGCATTGCAAACCAAGCAAGGGCTTGATGAGTTAAATACGCAAATTGAGCATATTCGTGAACTCACCGCTGCCAGCTTTATCGTAATTGGCGATAAAAATACTCGCCGCATTGTTCACCCCGACTCTGACAAGCTCGGTAAGCCGATGGTGGGTGGTGATAGTAAAGCGGCGCTACGTGGTGAGCGGTATGTATCGATTGCAAAAGGGAGTTTGGGCGAGTCTATTCGTGGCAAAGTCCCTGTGCTTTCAGAGCAGGGCGAAGTTATCGGCTTGGTTTCGGTTGGCTTTTTAGTGCAGTCAATTGAACCGCTTATTCGTGCTCGCAGTGCTGAAATTATGCTTTGGGGCTTGTTGTTAGTGGGCTTGAGCATTCTGGCTGCGGTATATATCGGTCAACGGGTACGTAACGCTATTTTTGGTTTACAGCCTGACGAAATAGCACGGTTGTTCTCGGAGCAAGATGCTATTTTGAATACCGTTCGTAGCGGCATTATTGCCCTCGATCCTGAGGGTAACGTGCGTAACTTAAACCAGCGTGCTTGCGAAATCCTCGGTAAACCGACTAGCTGTATTCATCAGCCACTTAAGCTTGCAGATTTGCTTCCTGAACATAGCGAGTTTTTGATGCATAACCAACAGCGTCCGATTGTTGGTTTTGAATTGTTTGCCGCCGATAAACGCATTGTGTTGTCGCGATATGCATTGCAAGTGCAAGGTCAGGCTGATGGTATTTTGTTGAGTATGCGCCCTGCGGATGAGCTTGAATATTTATCGCAGCAATTAACTAAAGTGCAAGCCTTTGCTGAGTTATTACGAGTGCAAACGCATGATTACTCGAACAAGCTAAACTTAATTGGTGCGTTAATTCAAATGGGGCAAACGGATCAGGCAATTGAGTTAATTGGTCAAGAAAGTAAAGGCTCGCAAGCGCAGATCCATCATTTACTCGAAAGGATCCAAGATCCGGTACTAGCAGGTTTATTGGTTGGTAAATACCACAAAGCCCGTGAATTAAACGTGATACTTGAGCTTAATCCAGATAGTTTATTAGGATCGATCACCCGTAAAGATATGCTTGAACGGGTTGTCTCGATACTTGGCAATTTGATTGATAACGCAATTGAAGCTGCTATTCGAGCTAGCGATACACGTACCCCTAAGGTTCGTGTTACGGTTGATGAAACCAGTAAAACACTATTGTTTGATGTTGAAGACAGCGGTTTTGGTTTAGGCGATGACAAGGATGTGATATTTACACCACAATACAGTTCTAAGTCAGGGGCTGAGCATGGTATCGGCCTTTATTTGGTCAAAACCAACTTAGATTCGTGTCGTGGTAGTTTAGAAATAGGTGAGTCTGATCTGATGGGGGCACGCTTAAGTGTCTACATTCCAAAATAATAAAAAATGATCAGCCTATAAATAAAAGGTAAAGAACATGACTTACTCAGTTGTCATTGTTGAAGACGAAGTTGAAGTAGCCCAATTATTGGCGCAATACTTATTACTTCCTCATGGCGTTGCTGGCCAACAAGGGGCACGGCAAACTCTACGTCAGGGGCAATATCAGGTTGTTGGTATTGCAGGCAATCTTGCCACCGCGAAAGCGTTATTATCGGCGATTAATGCCGATTTAATTTTGCTCGATATTCATTTACCCGATGGCAACGGTCTTGATTTACTTAATGAATTACGCCGCGAAGAAATGAAAAGCGAAGTAATGCTATTAACCGCAGCAAAAGAAGTAGAAACACTGGAAAAAGCCATGCAACTTGGCGCCTGTGACTTCTTAGTAAAACCATTAATGCTAAATCGTTTAGATCAAGCGCTGGCGCGATTCGAAGCAAGGCAACAATGTTTGTCAGATGCCGATGAAGTAACCCAATCTATGGTCGATACTTTATTTGGATCGCAAGAACAGTTAAAAACCCCTGTCAGGCTGCCAAAAGGGGTGGATCAGCTTACTTTGCAAAAGATCTTAAAAGCGTTTAAAGCGAATATTGGCACGGCTTTTACTGCTCAGCAAATGGGTGATTTAGTCGGCGTAAGCCGCTCAACAGCCCGTCGTTACCTTGAATACTTGCTTGAAGCTGAGCAAGTCAGTGCTGATCAGAGCTACGGAAGTATCGGGCGACCCGAGCGTTGCTATAAAATGACAAGTAGCTAATCACATCATTTAATAGCCAAATCAGCGCTAAATTAGCGATTTTAGTAGCATAAACTCACTGTTCGGCACGTTAAAAAGTGCCGCTTATCCTGAGCATAGAAAAATTTTATAAAATTGATTGCATTTTAAGCGACTTCGATGGTGATGTTCGCTTTAAGTAATGCTATACTCCCGCCGAATAATTTTTCGACTTTATTAAGAGTAAAATAATGGCAGATTTATCGAAGTACAGAAATATTGGTATTTTCGCCCACGTTGACGCGGGTAAAACTACCACCACTGAGCGTATCCTTAAGCTTACGGGTAAAATTCATAAGACTGGTGAGGTACACGACGGTGAGTCTACTACTGACTTCATGGAACAAGAAGCTGAGCGCGGTATTACAATCCAATCAGCAGCTGTAACTTGTGAGTGGAAAGGCCACCGCTTAAACGTTATCGATACTCCGGGACACGTTGACTTCACAGTAGAAGTATACCGTTCACTTAAAGTACTAGACGGTGGTATCGGTGTATTCTGTGGTTCTGGTGGTGTTGAGCCGCAGTCAGAAACTAACTGGCGTTATGCGAACGAATCAGAAGTTGCACGTGTAATCTTCGTAAACAAATTAGACCGTATGGGTGCTGATTTCTACCGCGTTGTAGGTCAAGTTGAGAAAGTACTAGGTGCTAACCCACTAGTTATGACTTTACCAATCGGTATCGAAGACCAATTCACTGGTGTTGTAGACGTACTTGAGAAAAAAGCATACGTTTGGGACGAGACTGGTCTTCCTGAAAACTACGAAGTACAAGACGTTCCAGCTGACATGGTAGACAAAGTTGATGAATACCATGAGATGCTTGTTGAGTCTGCTGTTGAGCAAGACGAAGACCTAATGATGGCTTACATGGAAGGTGAAGAGCCTTCTCTAGAAGACATCAAACGTTGTATCCGTAAAGGTACTCGTGATCTTGCGTTCTTCCCAACATACTGTGGTTCTGCATTCAAAAACAAAGGTATGCAGTTAGTATTAGACGCGGTTGTAGATTACCTACCTTCGCCTACAGAAGTTGACCCACAACCTCTAACTGATCCTGAAACAGGTGAGCCTACTGGTGAAGTAGCAACTGTTTCTGCAGATGAGCCACTTAAAGCGTTAGCGTTCAAAATCATGGACGACCGTTTCGGTGCACTTACGTTCATCCGTATCTACGCTGGTCGCATGAAGAAAGGTGACACAATCCTTAACTCAGCAACTGGTAAAACAGAGCGTATCGGCCGTATGGTTGAGATGCAAGCTGACGAGCGTAACGAACTTACTGAAGCACAAGCGGGTGACATCATCGCTGTTGTTGGTATGAAGAACGTTCAAACTGGTCACACTCTTTGTGATCCTAAGCACGAATGTACACTTGAAGCGATGATCTTCCCTGATCCAGTTATCTCAATCGCTGTTGCTCCTAAAGACAAAGGCGGTAACGAGAAGATGGGTATCGCGATCGGTAAGATGGTTGCAGAAGATCCTTCATTCCAAGTTGAAACTGACGAAGATTCAGGCGAAACCATCCTTAAAGGTATGGGTGAGCTTCACTTAGATATCAAAGTAGATATCCTTAAGCGTACTTACGGCGTAGACCTAGTTGTTGGTCAACCTCAGGTTGCTTACCGTGAAACTATCACGAAAGAAATCGAAGATAGCTACACGCATAAGAAACAATCTGGTGGTTCTGGTCAATTCGGTAAGATCGATTACCGCATCAAGCCAGGCGAGCAAAACTCAGGCTTCACGTTCTCTTCATCAGTTGTTGGTGGTAACGTACCTAAAGAATTCTGGCCTGCAGTTGAGAAAGGCTTCGCATCAATGATGCAAGAAGGTGTTCTAGCTGGCTTCCCAGTATTAGACGTTGAAGTTGAACTTTTCGACGGTGCTTTCCACGCAGTTGACTCATCAGCAATCGCGTTCGAAATCGCTGCTAAAGGCGCTTTCCGTCAGTCTATCCCTAAAGCGGGTGCACAACTTCTTGAGCCAATCATGAAAGTTGACGTATTCACTCCGGAAGACAACGTAGGTGACGTAATCGGTGACCTTAACCGTCGTCGTGGTATGATTAAAGACCAAGAAGCTGGCGCAATGGGCGTTCGCATCAAGGGTGATGTACCACTTTCTGAAATGTTCGGTTACATCGGCCACTTACGTACTATCACTTCTGGTCGTGGTCAGTTCTCTATGGAGTTCTCACACTACGCACCATGTCCTGCAAACGTTGCTGAAACAGTAATCGCTGCAGAAAAAGAGAAAAAAGCTGCTAAGTAATTAGCCTTTTAACTTCTTTTAAAAAAACCCGCACTTGTTGCGGGTTTTTTATTGCCTAAAATAGACCGCTTATTAAACGAATTTGTGTGATACCAACCTGCAATAATACTTAATCATTTTGAGGTTTTATTGCCTCAAAATAGACAACTTAATTAAGCGGATTGGTATGAGTGGTATAAATTATAATATTTTAATTTAAATCTATTATAGGTAAAAAGTAGCGGTTTTATAATGAGTTGCGGTCTGGTTTCTTTTTTCTAGTACAAAAGTATTTTTTGTACCTTGTGTCCCTTTTTTAGACTCTGTAAAATAGCAATCGAATGATTCTTTAATCATTTTGTATTAAACGTCAGCTTATTATCATTAAAATTTTAAGATTCAGCCTCATGAAAACGATAAAGTTAAGTCCTAATTGGACTCTACAGGGAACCAAGATAGCGTTTGCTATTCTTGTTTTATTAAGCGTTACTTTTCTTGGAACATCGCTACTTTTGTTTCTTTTACCTATTTTGCTCTTTATAACTATTTTAAATTTCTTACAACTGCGCTTTTTACACTGTTATAAAGCGGGAATTTGTTATTCGCGTGGAATTAAAAAGCGTTATATTAACACTGAAGATATTGCTGCAGTTGAGTTCTCTCAGCTCGCATTTCTAACTATTTTTAAAGTAGATTTAGTAAATGGAAAAAGCTGCCAATTCTTTAATTGGCAAGTTAGCGATGAGCAAAAAATTGAGATTGAAAGACTCTATAAGGCAAAAGCCAACTCTAGAGTTGAATCAGTTTTAGAGTGTGAAGTATAAAAAAGGCCGCGATAAGCGGCCTTTTTACTTAATGCGGTGTCGCTTATTTTTTCATGCGACGACGAAGTGCAAATGGTAAAGCAAGTAGACTTAACCAAGCAAATGAACCAGAATCATCATCTTTTGACTCTTCTTCAGTTTCATCTTCTTCAACTTCTTCGGTTACATCATCTGCCACATCATTGGTAATGTTGATGTAGAGTAATTGTGCTTCTGATAAGTTGCCTGCGCTATCTTCTGCACGGATCATTAATGTAAGCTTGTCTTCTTCTTCAAAATCGAGCTCTTTGGCTACTGTGATTTCACCTGTAGCACTGATTGCAATCGCGTCAGCATGCTCACCTTCAATGCTAAAGCTAACGACAGGTGTATAATCAGCGTCACCATCAGAGAAAACAAGTTGACCAATCACAGCGCCTACCTCACTGTTTTCAACGATTTCGAATGATTGCTGAACTTCGATTACTGGCGCTTGTTGTTCTGGAACAGGCTCTGCAGATTGGATATCAACAATCACTGGGTCGTGATCAGATGCACGGTATGCATTGTCAGCGTAAAGGCTAGCTTGTTGTGTCGATGATTTATACTCAAGGTTGTAGTCTAGGCTGATTGGCTCATCGGCATTGATATGCCAATCCGTAGCAGCAACAACTTTAGCAAGCATAGATTCAGAGACTAGTGCGTGGTCAAGGCTACCAATGCGGCCAGAGAAGCTATAAGAATAACCTAATGTGTCGCCGTCTAGTTCAGCAACCGCACTCTTCAGACCTTTATCTGCAAATGCACGGATAGGATCTTCCATCGCGTATGCGTTCATATCGCCCACTAAGATGATATCTTCATCTTCAACTTCTGTTGGGTAAGTGGCTAACCAATCAGCATATGCATTTGCACCCGCAACACGGATTTCATTCCAACATGCTTGACCATCGCCTAAGTCAGCATTATTACCTTCAGCGCTACCACAGCCGCCTTTAGATTTTAGGTGGGCAACGGCAACAGTGAAGATTTCTTCGCTTTCAAGAGATTGGAAGCTTTGTGCAATTGGCGGGCGATTGCTGTAATCGAAAGGTTCTACTGTGGTATGAGCAGCCTTACCAACTTCAGATACTTTATTTGAGCGATAAATCAGTGCTGTCGTGATTGCATCAGTACCAATTTGGTCAACGCCGAAATCAACGAATGCGTAGGTATTTTCTGCATCTTCATCATTAAGTGCAGATACTAGGCTAGCAATGGCGCTATTTTCACCGAAACCGTCATTTTCGATTTCCATTAAGCCAATCACATCAGCATTTATAGCCGTGATTGCGCTAACTAATTTAGCTTCTTGGCGAGTAAACTCTTCTTCGCTATCTGCACCACGGCTAGTTGGGAAGCCTGCACCTTGGCCGTCGCCATTAAAGTAGTTTAATACGTTAAAGCTTGCTACACGTAGATCTGCATCTTCGTTAAGCTCTGGTGCATCTGTACGAGGGTTAGTTGCAGTGAACTCAGGTTGTACTGTTGGGTGAATACGGTAACGGTCGAAGCTGTAACCCATTACACCGGTAATCGTATTAACAGTATCGCCTAAACGTAATGTGTTATAGGCATCAAGGCCCGTACCTGGGTAAGCAATAGGATCAAGGTTTTGCTTTGTTGAACCATCGTCGATTAAGATTTGTTTTTTCAGGTTTTCAGCTTCAACAGCATTTGCTGCATCGCCTGGAAGCGCTACTTGAGTTCCTTGGTATAAACGCTCAGTACCTAAGTCAACTTCACCATAGCGACCAAGGCCGTAGTTGTTATTAACGACTAAAGGTTGCGCGATGGTTACTAACATACCTTCGTAAGCTTCAAGGTCTGCCACGTCAGTAACTGGTAAAGTGATAGCGGTTGCATCAGTAGATAAACCTGTCGCACAGATCTCAACTTGGCTAACATCGCCTAGTTGTGTTGCGCTGTAGTATTCAGCAACGCTACCTTTAACACGCACATGGTCACCAACTGCAACGTCGGTATCTGCGAAATAAACAAATACACCTTCAGAAGTTAGTGGGTTTGTATCAACATCAGCAGCAAGTGAGCTAATGAAGAAACCTTTTAGTTGATCATCACCTTGGAAGTCAGCTGTAACAACACCTTCAACTTCTACTTCAGTGTTAATAAGCGGGCTGTCGCCGCCTTCACCTTGAATTGCGCTGATTAAGGTTTTTGCTGCACCACACTCAAGGGGAGTGACAGGTTCTGGCTCAGGCGTTGGCTCTGTGCTCTCACCATATTGACCAATATTGCTGAAATCGTCTTGGTCGAATTGCTCCCACTCATCGCTTGGGTTGAACGCAGAGGTTGCATCAGTACGGCCTGTAGTAACAGTTGCTTTACGGCGCAGTGTTTTATTTTGTGTTGAAACGCCGCCTTCATCCCATGCTGAACCTGGATCAACGCCCAGTTGACCAAAGCTATCAACAATTGCACCATCTTTAGTTAGCACTAATGCGTCATCACCGTTGAAGTAAGTGATTGTTGATTCAGTATCTGCATTGGCTTTTAACTCATCAGCAGAGCCCGCATTTACAATAACGTAGGTTGCATTTGCTGCAAGAGTACCTGTTAAAGCTAAGCTGTTATTAGGGTCTGCTAGATCGCCGTTACCATTTGAGTATAAAGAGATGGTGTAACCGTCAAGCGATAGTTCAGCACTCGATGTGTTGTATAGCTCTACCGCTTTATTGTTAGAGCTTCCTTCAACATATTCAGAGATGATTAGGTTTGCAGAAGCAGGCGCGCTCAGGCTTGCAATAACAAGCGCGAGCGGCGTTAATTTTGTATTTATCATTATTTTTCCCGTGTATGTATTATTAAAGTCCCAATATGGGACACAGTACTTTAAGAAAAATCTATGACAAATTAAATACAAAATGTTAATAAAATAGAAATAATGACCTATTTTAAGAACATTTTTTTAAGTTAGTTGTTTTTTAACCATTTTGCAGCTTGTTTTGCAAAATAAGTCAGGATGCCATCGGCGCCAGCGCGCTTAAATGCTAATAATGACTCCATGATTATTGCATCTTCTGCAAGCCAACCGTTATCAATGGCTGCTTTATGCATAGCATATTCACCACTTACTTGATAAGCAAATGTGGGCACACCAAACTCATCTTTTACGCGGCGTACTACATCTAAATATGGCATACCTGGTTTTACCATCACCATGTCTGCACCTTCTTGCAGATCAAGGGCTACTTCACGAATCGCTTCATCAGAGTTGGCAGGGTCCATTTGATAGGTCTTTTTATCGGCACCTTTTAAGTTGCCTGCAGAACCTACCGCATCACGGAATGGGCCATAGTAGCTTGAAGCGTATTTAGCTGAGTAAGCCATGATACGAGTGTGGATATGGCCTTCGGCTTCGAGAGCTTCACGAATTGCACCAATACGTCCATCCATCATGTCTGATGGCGCAACTACATCAGCTCCAGCTTCGGCATGCGATAGCGCTTGTTTAACTAAGATTTCAGTTGTTACATCGTTAATCACATAACCGTCTTCATCGATGATGCCGTCTTGACCATGAATAGTGAATGGGTCAAGTGCAACATCTGTGATCACACCTAATGTAGGAAAAGCTTCTTTAAGTGCGCGTACAGTGCGTTGTGCTAATGCATCTGGGTTATAGGCTTCTTCAGCAAGAAGGGATTTTTTATCGCTCGGTGTTACCGGGAAAATAGCGACGGCAGGTACACCTAGCTCTACAAGCTCTTTCGCTTCCTCAAGCAACAAATCAATAGAAAGACGATCTATACCTGGCATAGACTCAATGGCTTCGCGGCGGTTCTTACCTTCTAGCACAAATACAGGAAAAATAAGGTCATTTACAGTTAGTTGGTTTTCAGCCATTAGGCGACGAGAGAAGTCATCACGACGCATGCGGCGCATACGTGTATAAGGGAAAAGGTCGAGTCCTGATTGGGCCATGCTTTGTATACTCCTAGTCTGGTAGAGGATAACTCACTACGCGATTTCGACCTGTTTGCTTGGCATGATATAAGGCTTTGTCGGCATAGTCAGTGAAAAAACTTGGGTTATTAATGTCTTCAGCAATTGCGCTGTAAACACCTGCACTCAAAGTAAATTTAATCGTTGTTCCGGCAACTATTATATCAGTATTTTGGGCTGCTTTGCGTATTTGTTCGGCAATTTCTAATGCACCTTCTAGTGGTGTATTCGGTAATAACACTACAAATTCTTCGCCGCCATAGCGCGCCACTTCATCGAGAGGTCGTTTAAGATGCTGTTTGATGACATCTGCAGCTGCTTGAATGGTTTGATCACCGGTTAAATGACCATAGGTATCATTGATTGCTTTGAAGTGGTCAATATCTAACATGATGATAGCTAGAGGTGTTTGCTCTCGACGTGAGCGACGAATATCCATCAATAGTTTTTTATCAAAGTAGCGGCGGTTTTTGGTTTTAGTGAGGGCATCTTCCATATTGAGCTGTTCAAGCTCTCGGTTTTTCTCTTCAAGTTCGCGTAATGTCACTTGTAACTCAAAGGTACGCTCTTCAATATTAGCTTCAAGATCTTGGCGTGCTTGCTCTTGCAGTTCAAGGCGCTCACGCATTAAGGTATCTTGTGCTTTACTCTCTGCTAGTGCATTTTGTTGCGCTGCGACTTCAGCGTCGCGTTGCATCAAAAACAATTTTATTACCGCATAACTCAAGCTCAAGCTACAAACTAAAAAGCAAACGAAGGTGAGCGAAAGCATTCCGATATTTAAATCAAATGGATTAAATACACCGAGTGCACTGTAAACAATGGCACAGAAGAAAGCGAACAAAGCAACAAAAAAGCCAATGCAAGGCTGCTTATATTCATGATTAAACTGTTTTAGAGCAATACCTGCAAAAATGATAAGCACCGCAGGTAAACTCAATAAGCAGAGTGTGATAGCAATATGAATAGGCAAAAACCACATTGTTATAGTGGCAAGCACAACTGCCCATGCTAGCCAATACTGAAAACGGTTTAAGCGAGATTTGGTAAAGCCGAATATATAGCCTTGCAATGGTACAAATAACGCACCACAGATAAAAAATAGAGTTGGGATTGTCAGTTGTTGAAACGATGAGCCACTAGGTTGTAAATAACGATAACCAAAGCCATAAAGGTAAGCCAAAGAAAGCCACAGCAAGGTAAGTAATAATCCTGTATAGGCGAAATAGCGGCGTCTAGAAAAGCCATAAAGCACTAAATTAGTGAGTGCGAGTGATAATATAAAACCGACTAATAAACCGTACAATAAATTAAATTTACTTTTATGCTTTAGGTATTCTGAGGGTTTCCAAAGGCTTAGAGGTACTCTTAAACCCCCATTGTTTTTAACTTTAAGATAAACAACGGAGTGGCTGGCTTTTGGAATGGTTAATGAGACTAACAGAGACTCATTTTTGATTTGCCGATTAGATAATGGGACTGCATCCCCAATCTTTGTGTTAAATAATAATTGGCTACCTTGAAGATGAAACACGCTCACTTCATCGAGTAAAGGGTTATCTATCGATAATATCAGTGGAATAACATCTAATGAGGTGTTTCTTATCGATAGCTTGAGCCACATTGGTTTTAGAGTCATACCTAGATTTAGGGTTTCGCCTTGGCTTGAATGCCAAGTTACATTGTTACTGCTAAAGGCTTGCTGTTGAGTGATAGGATCAAGGGTGTACTCAACATTAAGCGTATGTTGAGATTTGAATTGTGAACTAACAATAATGGAGTTAGCCTGCAAGTAAGGAGTAAATAAAACAACGAAGATTACGCCACAAAGTGACCATAGGCGCTTCATCTTAACCCTTTATGGAAAATAATTGCTGAAAGTTTAGTGTAGTTTGTTTTGCCACTTCAGTAAATTCTGAGCCTTTTAAATCAGCAATTTGCTGACATACATAAGGAAGGTTCTGAGGCTCATTACGGCGAGTTTTAGGTCTAGGCCTAATATTTCTCGGCATTAAAAAGGGCGCATCAGTCTCAATTAACAAGCGATTTAAAGGGATAGTTGGTACTAAGGCTTGTAGTTGTTCACCACGGCGTTCATCGCAGACCCAGCCCGTAACACCGATATAAAGCCCCATTGCTAGGTAACTTTGGAGTGCGTTTTCGTCACCCGTGAAGCAGTGTAGTACGCCTCGTACCTTGTAATCACTCAAGATTGCGAGCATATCTTCGCTGGCATCTCGCTCATGCAAATACACAGGCATATTTAGTTGCTCAGCTAGCTGCAGTTGGCGTCTAAAAACGCTGCGCTGAACATCGCGAGGAGAAAAGTCACGATTGTAATCGAGGCCACACTCGCCAATTGCAACCACTTCAGGGTGTTGGCTGAGAGTTGTTAAGTGTGCTTCAAGCTGATCATCTGCAGTTTTTGCATCATGAGGGTGGACCCCAGCTGTGCAAAATTGCTTAAACTGTTTGGCGAGTTTAAGAGAGGCTTGGCTACTTTGCAGATCGCAGCCAATAAGAAGCATCTGTGTTACATTTGCCTCTGCGGCACGTTGTAACACAGCTTGATGAATATCATCAAATTGATGATTGCTTAAATTGACGCCAGCATCAACTAGCGAATAGTTCATTAGTCAGTACGCTTAACACGAATTGAACGGTTTTGCCCTTCGATTCTTAACAAGAATGAATTGAAAACGCCTCGTTCAATTATGACTTTGTCGCTCACCTCTAGCTTCATTCTATCTGAGCCTACTTGGCGCCACTGTTGACCGTTTTCTAGTTCTATAATCAGCTCCCCGTAAGGTGCTTTTCTAACGCTCTTAACCACTGCGGTTATTTCGTCATCATTTTTTTTTGCAACTTCTTTGTGTTCTAAACCAAAGTCTTCATTTTTTGTTTTTAGAGCTTGTTCACTTGTTGCGGCTGCTGCGGCAACAGGAGCTGCTGAGCTAGTTACAGGTTGCTCAATTTGTTTTTTTGTAGCCGGTTTTGAAAGTGATTTACCTGCCATTACGTTGTCGTAACAAAGTAAGCGGTTAAAATCATTTTCAACAAAAGTACAGGCTTGCAATGCTTGTAAGTTAACTTCGTCTGCCTGTGCAGTACCAGCAATAGTTAAAAGAGCAACGAAGGGAATGAGTTGTTTTTTCATTTTATTCCTCGGATTCCTGTTGAGGTTTGGCGGTATAGAATGCAGCCAAAATTAAACCTAATTCAAATAATAACAGCATGGGTAATGCTAGTAATGTTTGTGACAGTACATCAGGAGGTGTTAAGAACATGGCAACCACGAATACACCTACCACGATATAAGGTCGTTTTTCTTTTAAACTTTTCGTTGTTGTTGCGCCACTCCAGCATAACAGCATGATGGCAACAGGTATTTCAAACGCAATACCAAAAGCAAAAAACAGTTTTAAAGCAAAACTTAAATAACTACTAATATCAGGTGCTAATGTCATCATATCAGGGCCAGTATTAGTAAAAAACCCTAAAATAATAGGTAGCACCACAAAGTAGCAAAATGCGATACCACTATAAAATAGCAAGATACTTGAGGCCAAAATAGGCATCAGCATACGCTTTTCATGTTGATACAAACCTGGTGCTATAAAGCTCCAAACTTGATGCAGTATCATGGGAATAGCAGCAAATAACGCTACAAATAAGGTGAGTTTAAACGGTGCAAAAAAAGGTGCTGTTACATCCGTTGCGATCATGGTGGCAGTGCTTGGCAAGTTTGCAATCAGTGGAGCTGCAACAAAGCTATAAATATCGTTGGCAAAGTACACCAAGGCGATAAATATTAGCAAAATGCTTAACAAAGCTTTCATGAGTCGGTTTCGTAACTCAATCAAGTGGCCAACAAAGCCTGTGTGAGCTTGCTCGGTCATAATTTACTATTCATCATCATTGTTATTGACCACAAAAGCAGAGATTAAATTCACTTTTTTTCGTCATTATTGTTAGTTTCTGCTTTTTCTGGTGTGTCTTTTTTATAACTGTGGGTAACTGACTGAGCAGCCTTTTGAAGTTCGTTTACAGAATCTTGCAGATCTGGTGTGAGCTCTTGCAAGTTTTGCTGTTCTGCTTTTTTTAAGTTCTCGTGAAGCTCATGGATACGGAGTTCTTCGTTCACTTCAGCTTTCACTGAATTGGCGACTGACTTTAATGTTTTTACCCAGCGGCTAACTGTACGAATTGCCACAGGCAAGCGCTCAGGGCCTAACACAATCAGACCTACGATAAGTACGACAACAAGTTCCCACATCCCCATGTTGATTAAGCCTTATGGTCGTCTTTGCTTTTCTCTACGGTTTCTTTGTTTTGCGTGTTAGAAGCTTGTTCTATTTGCTCGCTTTTAGCGCTAGCTTGGTCATCATCAGACACGGCTTTTTTAAAGCCTTTTACTGCGCTACCTAAATCACCGCCAATGCCACGAAGTTTCTTTGTGCCAAATAACAACACGATGATTGCTAAAATAATGATTAATTGCCAAATACTGATACCACCAAAACCCATGGGTTACTCCGTTTTTATCAAATTTATTGAATAGACTTGCCTTGATTATACCCACCAAAACATAAATAGCACTTAGTTTATGCGCTTCGCCATGCTGCAATAAAGCCTGCTATAGCAAAGCCTGCGGTAATTACACAGGCGACTAAGTCATGCTGTAAATAACATAAGCCTGAAACTATTAAACAGCTACCAGCAAAGATACTAAGTAACAAAGGCTTAGCAGATTGCGGCGCTGGCAATTGTACAGGTTGTTGTTGACGTTTTAAGTTTTGATAAATTAAATCAGGTAATTCAGGCATTTTTTCTGCCCAAAATGGCAAGTTCGCATACATTTTTTTCATTACTGCAAGCGGACCAACTTGTTCTTTGACCCAATCTTCTAGAAAAGGTTTAGCGGTTTTCCATAAATCAAGCTGCGGATACAGTTGTCTGCCAAGGCCTTCAACATACAACAGCGTCTTTTGTAGTAACACTAATTGCGGTTGAACTTGCATATTAAAGCGACGAGCCGTATTAAACAGGTTAACTAGCACGTGGCCAAAAGAGATTTCGGCCAGTGGTTTGTTGAAAATTGGTTCACACACAGTACGAATGGCAAATTCAAACTCTTCAATGCTGGTATCGGCGGGTACCCAGCCAGAATCAACATGCAGTTGCGCTACTTGGCGGTAATCACGGTTGAAAAAGGCAATAAAGTTCTCTGCTAAATAGCGTTTATCTTCACGATTAAGGGTGCCCACAATGCCGCAATCAATGCCGATATATTTTGGGTTATGAGGGTTTTCACGTGAAACGAAAATATTACCCGGATGCATATCAGCGTGGAAGAAACTGTCGCGGAATACTTGTGTGAAAAATACTTCGACTCCACGCTCAGCTAGTAGCTGCATATTGGTATTTTGTGCCAGTAATGCGTCGGTATCTGATACCGGAATACCATAAATGCGCTCCATTACTAATACGTTACTGCGGCTGTAGTCACTGTAAACAAAGGGAATGTAGAGCGAATCTGAGTCTTCGAAGTTACGGCGTAGCTGAATCGCATTCGCCCCTTCACGCATTAAGTCGAGCTCATCGAGTAAAGTTTTTTTGTACTCGTTTACTACTTCAATAGGGCGTAAACGTTTTGCTTCTTTTAATAACTTAGCAACCAAGCGAGCGACTTTTTGCATTAGCATTAAGTCAGCATCAATTTGCTCTTTAATGTTAGGGCGAATGACTTTAATCACCACATCTTGTGGCGCGCCATGCTCATCAATTAAAGTTGCCGTGTGAACTTGTGCAATCGAGGCTGATGCCAAAGGTGTTTGCGAAAAATCACTAAATAATTCACTAATATCATTAATACCGAGCGCCTTTTCGATCAGTTGCTGGGCAAGCTCACCTTCAAAAGGTTCAACCTGATCTTGTAGCAGTGCAAGCTCTAATGCGACATCATGCGGCAGTAAATCACGGCGTGTAGAAAGCATTTGACCAAACTTGATCCACACCGGGCCGAGCTCTTGCAATGCAAGTCTTAAGCGCATACCTGCAGGTTTATCTTTATGTTGGTTACGTAACCAAAATAAGCTGCCACGGGCGAGTTTGGCAAACCAAGGCACTCGTTTACGCGGAATTAATTCGTCTAAGCCATAGCTCAGTAGAGTTTTAGTAATGTAATAAAGACGAGCAGACGACACACAAGTTCCTTAGCGCATTAGCGTGACTGTAACAGCGCGTTAATTCGCATCTCTAATTGAGATACTTGGCTTTTTAATTGGCGATTTTGCTGTTTAAATTCAGCAAGTTCAAGAGGATGTATGGTCACTGCTAACTCATCTTGGCAAAGCGTTGTTAAGGTATTTTCTAACTTGCTTTTCGTTTGTGAACTACGACGTTTTAAAGCTTGAATAGAGAGCCACAACTGTTGTGCTGGGGCATCGCCAATGTATCGAGAAAAATGTTCTGGCCAATCAATATCAAGCTCAGCAAACGCATTGCTAAAGCCTTGCGCAAGATTTAAATCGCCTTGTAAGTCGAGCTTGTCTTGGCGAATGAGTTGCGTGAGCATTGATGGATCTTTAAGCGCCAATAAGGTGTTGATATCGGCGCTGATCATGCAGTCAAAACTACGTTCTTGCGTACTGTATAAGTGAATTTGCTCGTCGCTGTAAACGCACAAAATTGACTGTTGCCAATCACGTATCTCAATCAACAGCTGTTTATCAGCAATTGCTGCAAGCTTACCCTTTAACTGAGGGTCTAACTGCAGCAGTTGATTAATGATTCGTTCGACGAGTGATAACAGAGCGTTTGCTAACATCGCGTTACCTACTTAATTTACAGAGTTTTTAGTATTTAAAACCACGGTGAAGGGCAACAATACCGCCAGTAAGGTTTTGATAACTGGTTTGTTCAAAACCCGCATCTTCCATCATGCCTTTTAATGTTTCTTGATCAGGATGCATACGGATAGACTCAGCAAGGTATTGATAAGACTCGCTGTCATTCGCAACCAGCTCACCCATCTTAGGTAAGATATTAAATGAGTAGAAATCGTAAGCTTTGCTCAGTATTTCTTGCTCTGGTTTTGAGAACTCAAGCACAAGTAAACGACCGCCAGGCTTAAGAATACGATACATTGAGCGTAGAGCTTTATCTTTATCGGTCACGTTACGAAGACCAAAGGCAATCGTAATTAAGTCGAAGCTGTTATCAGGAAATGGCAATGCTTCTGCATTCATTTGAACATATTCGATATTGCCAACACGACCAAGGTTTCGAAGTTTCTCACGGCCAACTTTCAGCATTGAAGAGTTAATATCGCCTAAGATTACCTGACCCGTTTCACCCACTAGCTGACTAAATTTAGCGGTTAAATCACCTGTACCGCCTGCAAGGTCTAATACATAGTGACCTTTACGAACACCTGAACTTGCAATAGTTTGGCGTTTCCATAAACGATGAATACCGAACGACATCAGATCATTCATTACGTCATACTTTGCAGCGACTGAGTGGAATACATCTGCAACCATTGATGCTTTGTCGTTTTCAGCAACGGTTTTATAGCCAAAATGCGTGGTCTTTTCTTGATTCTCGTTCATGATTAATCTCTATCGTGGCAATAAAGACTAGTGTACTTGATTGTAGCTGTGGGGTGCAATTTGATTATAACTAAATCATCAGATTAGCGTGGCTTTTCATGACTTAGCGCAGTTTTAAACTTTATTGGCCGGCAATAAAACTACTTTGCCCAAGCGACTTGGCTTTCGCAGCTGCTAAAGAGGCTTTACGGGCTAAGCTGTTAAAGTCGCCATCGCCTTCATGTTTAGCGATACCTAGGGCTAAGGTAATAGCGGGGAGTTTGGTGCCATTTTTTGAGCTGACAAAGCGCAGCTTTTCGACACCATTTCGTACTTTTTCGGCTATTAAGTTGGCAGTTTCAGGCTCAATATCAGCAAGTAAGATGGTAAATTCATCTTTACTTGTGCGCCCAGGTAAGCCGCTTTCTTGTACGTATTTTTGCACCTGCTTGGCGACTTTATTTAAAATTACTTCACCAATCACATCACCATAGTTTTCAATAAAATGGTTTAAGTTCTCAATGTGAATAGAGATAGCACAAACCGCTTTATTTTGGCCGACCCAAAGTTGAGTTTGTTGATTTAAGTAATGGCGCTTGTATAAGCCGGTTTGTTGGTCGGTGATGTGTTGTTTGCGTAATTGAGTGAGCTGTTTTTGGGTTTTTTCTTGTAGTGATTTGGCTTTTGCTATTTCTTGCTTAAATTGACGATGCTGATTGAGCAGGACTTCAGATTGCTTACTGAGCATTTTTAATGCATGACGCGTTTGCTCAATATTGTTTTCATCAATTGAATGAACACATTCCGTGACTTGATCAGCAAAGCGCACAATATTTTGCTCGTTATTGTTAGCATTTCGCGAAAGGGTGTTAATTACTGAGTCAACGTTGCGAACAATGGCGGTTTTCATTTTATGCCCTTGCTCTATAAAATCGAAATAAAGCTGTTCTACATAGACACAATCGATGGTTTTTCTTTGTGCGATGGCACGGTCAATAGCGGCGTTAAGTTTAGGGTTAGACTGGCTGACGTAGGTGTAAACAACTTGGTAGTTAAGTGGTGACGGCGGTAATGCATGATGTTCTAAAAAGATACATACCTTTGTCATTTTTTCTTGAGCAATAGCCATGGGATCATGGAACATCATTTTTCAATACCACTAAATACGCATATCAACCAATTAATCATCTCTTCCGTAAGGTATAGCTGCTTCCAAGCATAAATACTGAGTCTACAGTAATCTGTAATCAGCCTATTTAAAAGCAAAATCGCTTACTTTGGAACTTAAATTTGTTTCGTTTGTGTCTATTAGCTGATTTTCTCAACAACTTTAACAAGTGTAATTAAAAATTGCTTAAACCTTGCTCATTCTTATTTATACACCGTTGTTAATTTGAGCGTATTTAACCTGAGCTTGGTCGCATTTGTTTGGGTTTTAGCCAGTGCTGCGCTACTTTAGCGATACTGATTAAAACTAAAAAGAATGCTATGAAACAAACACTGTCGCGAACTTTAAATCGTTCTGTTATTGCGGTTGCTTTAGCGTGTACTTTAAGCGCTTGCCAAGTAACAAATATTGATGCTGATCAGCAATTTACTCAAGTAGCCGAAAATATTGTTAATTACCGCCAAAGCATCAGCCCGTATGGTAAAGATAATGGCGTTGATGGTTATTTATTAGAAAATCTATCGGCTGAATTTTTAGAACAAAAATACCAAAAGAATACAGAGTTACTTGCCGAGCTAGACGCTATCGACCGTGATAAGTTATCGGAAGAAAATCGCATTAACCTGACTATTTTACGCGGCCAAGTGCAAAATAGTGTCGATGAATATGTGTTTAATGCGCACTATATGCCGCTGACATCTGAATATGGGTTCCATTCTAGCTTGTCATTTATGATCTCCAGCTCAGATTACACAAAACCACAAGATTACCAGCTATATCTTGCTAAACTACAGCAAATTCCTCGCTATTTTTCGCAAAATATCGGCTGGATGCGAAAGGGGCTTGAAGTGGGCCTAACCCAGCCAAAGGCTGTTTTAGAAGGTTATCAAGACTCAATCACGGCTTATATTGTTGATGATGCTACTAAGTCTGAATTCTACAAACCATTTTTAAATAATACGGCAGGCCTAAGTGATAGCGAGTTTGCAGCGCTACAAAAGCAAGCGCAAACCATTATCACAGAACAAGTTATTCCGGCATATCAAGGTTACTTAACCTTCTTTAACAATGAATATCAACCGGGTGCACGTACAGATATTGGTATTTCAAGTACGCCGAATGGCAAAGCGTTTTACGAAAATCGCGCTAAGTACTACACCACCACAGATATGACGCCAAAAGAAATCCATGAGCTGGGTTTACAAGAAGTCGCGCGTATTCGCGCAGAAATGGAAAAAATTATCGAGAAAGTAGGCTTTGAAGGCTCGTTTGCTGATTTTGTGCACTTTTTACGTACTGATCCGCAATTTTACGCAAAAACACCAAAAGATTTGCTAAAAGAAGCGTCTTACATTGCCAAGAAAATGGATGCGCAGTTACCTAAGTTATTCCACACCTTGCCAAGAATGCCGTACGGTGTTGCGCCAGTGCCAGAGAGTATTGCCCCTAAATATACAACGGGTCGTTACTCAGGCTCTCGCCGTGATGACCAAGCAGGTTATTACTGGGTTAATACCTATGCGCTAGATAAGCGCCCGTTGTATGTTCTTGAAGCATTAACTTTACACGAAGCAGTACCTGGGCATCATTTACAAATCTCGCTAAATGCTGAACTTGAGTCATTACCAAGTTATCGCCGTAATGCATATTTGTCGGCATTTGGTGAAGGTTGGGGCTTATATTCGGAGTTTTTAGGTATCGAAGCGGGCTTTTATCAAGACCCATACAGTGACTTTGGTCGTTTAACTTATGAGATGTGGCGAGCGGCACGTTTAGTGGTTGATACAGGTATGCATATGTATGGCTGGAGCCGCGAGCGTGCAATGAAGTTTATGAGCGAAAACACCGCGCTTTCATTGCATAATGTGAAGACAGAAACTGATCGTTATATCTCATGGCCTGCACAAGCGTTGTCATACAAAATTGGTGAGCTAACTATTAAACGTCTACGCCACGAAGCTGAGCAAGCGCTTGGCCAAGACTTTGATATTCGCGAATTCCACCATCAAATATTACGTCATGGCTCAGTGCCAATGTCAGTGCTTGAAGAGCAAATTCAACTTTACATTAAAGCTGAATTAGCAAAACGAGTAGCATAGCTGTATAGCAGTATAAAAGAAGAGGCGTGATTTACATCACGCCTTTTTTAATTAATAAAATGCGAATTCTCCTAGCGCGTTTGTTATTTATCTTTGGGTAATATTATTTTAATCAAATTTGTTAGGAGTAGATTAAATGGACATTATTCCAAAAGCTCGCCTTTTACTTTTAAGTGTATTGCTTTTATACCCAAGCCACCTCAAGATGCAGAATTCAGCGTTTCACAGGTGCTTAATATCAAGGCGTTACTTTGCAAGAATGGCAGTCCCTTTTAAGAAGTAACAACGATGAGAGTAAGTGCCTGTGAAGCGCCCGAAGGGTTGGTTTAAAAGCGATTTATACTGCGTTATTGATTTTAACAATAGAACCACTATTACTTGCAATCAATGCCTTGCCTAAATCGCTTTTAATTCCAACTGAAACTCGCATCTTGAGGTGGTTTGGGTATATTCAGCTTTCAAAATTCAGTTTTTGCAAAAGAGGAACCTACACCCAAAGAGGTTGTTACAGTATTGCTTAATGCAATGAAAAATAATAATGAGGAACAAATTCGAGCTGTTTTTGCCGACAATGCAAGCCAAGAATATGAACGTTGGTATAAGCGTAAGAATAGTGGTGATAGATTTAAAAGCTGGCTTGAATCAGACATTATCAATGTTCATGGCCAAGTAATTGAACCTGTATTAAAAATGACGGGTAATCAAGTCGTTGTCACTGGTACTTATAAAAACAATGATGGTTACTCCAGCCCAGCAAATTTTTTATTAGTGGTAGAGCAGGGTAAGATTGTTAGCTGGACAATGCGGTACGATTAACTAGTAATATTAGTTGAAACTTGAGTTGTGTAATGTGCTAACGGCTTCTTTCATTTTATCAATAAACACCTTAATTTTTTGTGGTGTGTAAGGTTGCTTTTTATACACTGCATGTGATGAGTAACTTTTTAACTGATAATCTGTTAGCAGAGGAATGAGCTGCTTTTTGTGGATAGCCTCTGAGAAAAACCAAAGAGGCCCAAGGTGAATACCTACGCCATTAATGACTAGGTCTCTCACCGCAGACACACTATTAACTGTGAAGTTACTGTGCATTTTAACATGTGGAAAACGAGTAAAATTAAGGTATTCAATATCGCTTTTTGCTTGTTTTTGTGAATAAAAAATAAAATTGTGTTGTTCAAGATCCATAGGATTCAATGGTATACCAAATTTCTCTAAATACTGCTGACTCGCAACCAGAACTCTGGGGATTTCTCCAAGTTTTCTGGCAATAAGCTGCGAGTTGGCTAACTCACCAATTCTCACCGCAACGTCAATTTTATTGCTAAATAAGTTCTCAAAATCACTACCAAGGAATAATTCAAAATTTAAGTCAGGGTATTGCTTTTGCATTGCCCTACATACTGGGACGACAAATTGCGATCCAAAGTCGACTGGGGCTCCTATTCTTAAAGTGCCGCTTACTTTATGAATACTGTTCGAGATTTCTTCGTCTAATGCTTGTTGAGCATCAAGGATATCTTTTAGTCGTTCAAAATAAGTTTGTCCTTGTTCTGTAGGAGTAGTACGAACAGTTGAACGATTAAGTAATTTTACCCCTAAGCGCTTCTCTAGTGCAGCAACTTTACGGCTGATAGAGGAAGGTTCGATCCCTAATTGTGCCGCAGCATTTTTGAGGCTGCCAGCTTCTACAACTCGAATAAACAGTGACTTAGCATCGTGCATTTAGTTAATTGCATTTTTGACAATCAGTAATTGCATATTCACCTAATTCCCGCACTTTATTCAATTGGATAAAGTAATGAATTGAGAATAGGTACGCCTAATCCGTTTTAGGTTACTTACTGACTTTGATATGAATTACTTAAAGGAGATAGGAATGTCAAAACCTGATGTTAAAGGTAAAGTGGTGGTTGTTGCTGGCGGTGGCAAAAATTTAGGTGGCTTGATCAGCCAAGAGTTTGCTAAAGAGGGTGCAAAAATTGTTGCACACTATCATAGTGACTCTTCGAAAGCGGAAGCTGAGGCGACTGTTGATGCGATTCTAGCGGCAGGAGGTGAGGTGGTGACGTTTCAAGGTGATTTGTCTAAGGCTGATAATGTAACGGCGCTTTTTGATTTTGCTAAGTCTACTTTTGGTGGTGTCGATATAGCTGTAAATACAGTTGGCAAGGTCCTAAGAAAGCCAATAGTTGAAACATCAGAAGCGGATTATGATTCGATGTTTGATGTTAACTCAAAAACAGCGTATTTCTTTATAAAAGAAGCGGGTAAGCAGTTAAATAACAACGGCAAAATCATCACAATAGTCACCTCTTTACTCGCCGCATTTACAGATGGGTATTCAACATATGCTGGCGGTAAGGCACCTGTTGAGCACTTTACCCGAGCTGCTGCAAAAGAGTTCTCTGGTCGTGGGATTTCGGTTACAGGTATTGGTCCTGGTCCAATGGATACGCCTTTCTTTTATGGTGAAGAAACGCCAGAGCGTGTGGCATTTCACAAATCACAAGCAATGGGAAACCAATTAACACAAATTGAAGATATCGTACCGATCGTTAAATTTTTAGCGACTGATGGTTGGTGGATCACTGGGCAAACTATTTTTGCTAACGGCGGCTATACAACACGCTAATTGATTAGGTGTGCCGTCAACCTCGGCATACCTATTTTTTTGAATTCAATGCTCTTATCACTTCTATTTTGTAAATACTTATTCTTTGAACCAACGAAACCTTAAATATATGAAGTGCTTATTGCACGTAATATAAACACCTTATATGCTTTGAAGGATGTCATTTCACAAAGGGGCCTTGGATGAGTGATTTTATAATTTTTAGTATCGATGTATTTGCCAGCTTGTTTATTTTTGCACTCGGTATAGGTTTGCTGGTGATTGTGTGCTTTTACATTAGTGATGTGACGCAATCTAAACAGGCGATTCGCCGTAACTACCCGGTGATTGGCCGCTTTCGTTATTTCTTTGAGCGCCAAGGTGAATTCTTCCGACAATACTTTTTTGCTATGGATAGGGAAGAACTACCATTTAACCGAGCTGAGCGAAGCTGGGTGTATCGTGCTGCGAAAAATGTTGACCGTACTACGGCCTTTGGTTCAACCCAAAGCCTTGAAGCAACGGGCACTGTGATGTTTATGAACTGTGCGTTTCCGACTTTAGATGAAGATGCACTTGATCCAAGCGAAGTCACGTTAGGGCCTTATTGCCAAGCTCCTTATACAACAAACTCGTTATTTAATATTTCAGGTATGAGCTTTGGCGCATTATCTAAGCCCGCTGTTCGCGCATTATCGCGAGGGGCAAAATTAGCCGGCTGTTGGATGAATACCGGCGAAGGAGGGCTCAGCCCTTACCACCTTGAAGGTGGCGCCGATATTGTGTTTCAGATTGGCACGGCAAAATATGGTGTACGAGATGAGCACGGTAAATTAAGCCCCGAAAAACTCAAAGCGATTGCTGAGCACGAACAAGTTAAAATGTTCGAAATTAAAATGAGTCAAGGTGCTAAACCCGGTAAAGGGGGTATGTTACCAGGGCGCAAAGTGACTGCTGAAATTGCAAAAATTCGGGGTATTCCTGAAGGGCATGACTCGATTAGTCCAAATGGTCACCCAGAGATTAAATGCCCAGCAGATTTACTCGATATGATTGAAACGGTACGCAGTACCACAGGTAAACCAACCGGTTTTAAAGCGGTTATTGGTGAATACACTTGGCTCGAAACCTTGTTTAGTGAAATAAATAACCGTGGTATTGAATCTGCCCCTGATTTTATCACTATTGATAGTGCCGACGGTGGAACGGGCGCCGCCCCTCAACCCTTAATGGATTCAGTTGGTTTACCGCTACGAGAGAGCCTGCCTTTGGTTGTTGACTTGCTAAAAAAACATGGTCTCAGAGAACGAGTGAAAGTGATTGCATCGGGTAAGCTAATCGTACCGTCAAAAGTGGCTTGGGCACTCGCGCTGGGTGCTGATTTTATTGTGTCGGCGCGTGGTCATATGTTTTCGCTAGGTTGTATTCAGGCTCTACAATGTAATAAAGATACCTGCCCGACCGGTATTACGACTCATAATGAGCGCTTACAGCGGGGCCTAGATGTGACCGATAAGGCACAACGTGTCGCCAATTATAATAAGTTTATTCATTATGGTGCAGGGCTGATTGCTCATTCATGTGGTGTATCAAGTGCCCGCGAGTTAGCTCGCCAGCATGTGCGAGTGGTACAAGAAAATGGTTTATCAGAGCCGCTCGATAAAATGTATGAGCACTACAATAAATAATCTAGTTGAGTTGAATAATTAAAAGGCGCATTGAGCGCCTTTTTACTTTTTGACTATCAGTTTAATAAACTGATTAACAACGAAAAGAACTCGTCTTTATTGTTACAGCTTGTGGCATTGAGCATCAGTTGCTCGCCGAGTACGAGCGTTTGCTGTTGTACTGCTAAACGAGCTTGTGCATCTTCAATACCGTCTATATCTGCAACATGGGCTAAACCAATAGTACGGCGAATAAGTTCAGCGCCACAGTAGCCAATCGCATCACGCAATACGTGTTGTAAGTAATCTTCGCTAAAGGCGCGGTTTGCAAAGCTAATATCAGTTGCTTCGCTGCTTGCTAGGTTTAACCAATGTTGTTCAAATTGGCTATAACAGTCTTGTAAGCAAGTTAATAAATGGGTTTGATACTGGCGGCGTTTTGCTTGCTCTGTAATACGGGCGTTTTGGGCACAGTAATTTAGTAGCAAGTTACCCATAAATGAGCCGATATCGAAACCAACAGGGCCAAAAAAGCCGAACTCTGGGTCGATCATTTTAGTGGTTTTGCTATCAACAAAAATGCTGCCACTGTGCATATCGCCATGCAATAAAGTTTGCGGGCACGATAAGAATTTCGCTTTTAATTTAGCTGCGGCTAGTTTTAAAGCATCATTATTACGAATACTTTCGACGTGCTCAGTAAGCTCTGCAGGGAAATTATTGCGCTCATGCTCAATGTACGGATCAGTGAAAAATAAGTCTTCTGTGATCTTACATAAATCAGGGTTAATAAATTGACTGACTTTGGCTTTTTTATCTTCAGCAGATAAGTAAAAGTCTGAGTTATAAAAGCCTGTTCGGCTTAAGTAGAGCGCAACATGGCTGGCCAATAAGGGAAATTGCTCTGCGTTGATTTGTGCGCCACGTAAAATTTGTAACTCACCTAAATCTTCTAACACGGTTAATGCCAGCTCGACATTGTGATGTAATATCGCCACGGTATGCTCTGGACATAACTTACCATGATTAATCAATACTTCGGCTTCGATTCTGGCGCGGTCTAACGATAATGGCCATGACTCACCTACGCAGCGGGCATAAGGGAGTGCTTGCTTTAGAATTACACTGTTGTTGTGCTGATCAGCAACCCGAAAAACTAAGTTTAAGTTTCCATCTCCAAACTCGTATGCAGTCAGTGTTGCATCAGCAGGGAAGACTGAAATTAGTTCACTTTTAACAAGTTCTTTAATGTAATCAACAGCATGCTCTGCATTAAAGGCAGTGTATTTAGCCATGGCTCTATCTCGTAATACAATTAACTTTGAGCATTCTATACCTGTAACCGTTTAGATGTCCATACATCTAGCTTGTTAGTTATCAAAACTGATGTAAAATAACTATTCACATAAATTAGTTATTCATTAGTTATTCGGATTCATTATGCAAGATCTCATCGCCAGCAGTATTAAATATCAGCAAGGTACGCTAACCGTGCTTGATCAGTATTTGTTGCCACATCAACAGCATTGGCATGTATGTAACGATGTTGAAACGATGAAAGATTTGATTCTGACTTTGAAAATCCGGGGAGCGCCTTTAATCGGCTTAGGTGCTAGCTTGTTGGTTGCACACCTAGCCGAGCAGGGCATGAGTCAATCAGCACTTGCGGTTGCTATAGATGAACTAGAAGCAACACGCCCAACCGCCGTTAACCTTATGCACTGCATGGCCAAGTTACGCGTAGCGCTTGTAGAGAGTGATTATGTTGCAGCTGTTGTCTCTACTGCTGAGCAGTTATTTAAAGAAGATATTGCCCTTTGCGATAGCATGGCAGAACGTGGTGCTGCCTTGGTTGATAAAGGTGATAACATTTTAACGCACTGTAATACCGGTGCGTTAGCGACTGCGGGTGTCGGTACTGCATTAGGGGTTATTCATAAAGCGCAGCAACGCCACGGTGATATTCATGTTTGGGTTGATGAAACGAGGCCGTTACTGCAAGGCGGCC
Organism: Pseudoalteromonas sp. PAST1; assembly: GCF_021532515.1. NCBI lineage: Bacteria > Pseudomonadati > Pseudomonadota > Gammaproteobacteria > Alteromonadales > Pseudoalteromonadaceae > Pseudoalteromonas > Pseudoalteromonas sp. PAST1. The sequence continues at coordinate 125,343 of NZ_JAKGBH010000001.1, forward strand.
GCTTAACGGCTTTTGAGCTTGAGCGCTGGCAAATTCCTTATACCTTGATTTGCGATAACATGGTGGCGAGTTTAATGGCTGCGGGCAAAGTTGATAAAATCTTTGTTGGTGCTGACCGTATTGCTGCAAACGGTGACTTTGCTAATAAGGTAGGTACATATAACCTTGCTGTGTTAGCGCATTTTCATAACATTCCATTTTATGTCGTTGCGCCACTTACGACACTTGATACACAAACGGCGTGTGGTGCGAATATCGAAATTGAGCAACGCAGCCCTAATGAAGTGCGCGGTGTTAGTGGCAGTTTTGGCGAAGCAATATGGGCACCAACTAACGCGAAGGTTCATAACCCGGCATTTGATGTTACACCGGCTAGCCTAGTCACAGGCTGGGTGCTCGATAGCGGCGTTTATAACCAATCCGATATCGAGCAAGGTATTCTAAAACAGTTAAAATCGTAAATTACTCTGCGCTTTTTTTAGTGTAGAGCTCAATGCTATTTTGACTATTTGCGGTTAGTAACGAAATCGCCAGCTTGTCATTACTCGCATTGATATGCGTTATATAGTGTAAGGGCCGCATTTTCATTGCTAGATCAACATCTTGTATGTTTGCCAAGTCAATACTATAAATTTCATTATTTGTGGCAATATATAAGCTGTGATGGTTGCTTGTCATAGTGATAATTGAAGGCTTTAGCTCGATTAGTTTGTCAGGAGTTATCAGCTCACTATAAGTATTGCTGTCACTATCTAAAAGCAAATATTTTCCGTATTTAGAATGGACGATTAGCTGATTATCATCATACCAAGCAATTGCCAATGGGGTGTCGATGGTGCTTTTGACAACCTGATCGCTGTTGGTGTGCAAAATCATTAGTTGGTTTTGCTGGTTACTAAGCTCGGTAAAGATTACTGCAATTTTATTACCTCTGACTGCTGCTAGTTTGCTGTTTCCTGGTAGTGTCCAGTGTTTAACTTCTGAAAAGTCATTGGCATTTAATAAGCTTAGCTTTTGATTGCTTTTATTAAAACTCACCAGCTGACTGCTGTCGTTATTTGCAGAAATAATGGTGGTATCTTCACCAATTTTGTCGGTTATATCTATATATTGGTTGTTTTTTCTGAGCCAGTGCTGTCGTTTATAGTATTCAAGATCAGCGAAGTAGACATCATTATTCGGTAGTGCGACAACATCATCCTCATGCTTATTAGCTGTGGCAATATAGCTCATTTGTTTTGATTTTATGTCAAATATAGCCGCATCACTGTCGTGTAAATCAGTGCTGATCAGTACACTTTGTTTATTAAGAGGGTAAGCGTAATTTGCTCGTTTTACTGGGGCTTTAATGGCTTGTCCCCGACTCATGGTATCAAATGAAAATGATTCAATAGTTAATTTACCGCGGTTATACCAAACAAGCGAGTTAGTTTGTTTATCATAAGTTGCAGCCCAAGCTCGGTATTCGTTGGTGGTTAAAAGTTTGAGTGAGCTACCGTCTAAATTCGCTATATAAATTTCTGCTTGGCCAACATTGTGGCGTTCAAAAATAACACGGTTGGGGTTTTTAAGTGTTGTTAAAATATAATCGCCAGTGCCAGTAATATTAGGTGATGTAATGCGAATTTCTTCACCGGTCTTTAAGTCTTGCGCATACAGAGCAGATAGGTGAGTTAAGCCACGGTAATTATTACGTCTTGTAATTGCCGTATTACCAATTTCAATGTACTGATCTGGTGTGATATTTAATATAGATTGATTTGTAACTGGCTTTAGTAATACTTCATTTGATAGCAAATTGCTTGCTTGCCAAGCACTACAATCATTGAAGTCACTGTTTTCACATGAACTATAAAATAGCCGCTCGCCATCTTCAGACCAGCCCTGTAAAAAGACAGCGCCAGATGTAATTGAGTACTCTTTTTTTGTCGTTAAGTCGACAACATAAATATGTTGATTGTCATTTTGCAGCACATAGGCAAGCTGCGTTTTGTCGTGATTTAGCAATAATTGATAGTGAGTGCCCTTATGCCATGAAATCGTTTCGGCTTGCAGGTCTAAAAATGGCGCTTCGTTTTGTGCTTCATCATTTACTTTAGGTTGCTGTAAGAACAACCAAATAGCCGCAATCAATAAACCAAGCGCTAAGGCCGCAAAAGACCATGGCCAGCGTGAAGAATGCGCTTTTTGCACGTTAAGGGGAGTTGTATTAACTGGAGTTTCAGCTTCTTTATGTTCTGTGTTTTTATCTTCTGTTATTTGTGGGTCTGAAATGGGGGTGGGCTCAAGAGGCTTAACTTTAATAAATAGGCTATAACCTTTGCGGTAATGGGTTTTAATAGTTTGCCCGGGCTGCTTTTCTGATTTGAGAGTTTTTCTTAGTTCAGAGATGGCACGGTTAATAGCATTGTCATCAACAAAACTTTGTTGCCAAATATTCTCAACCAGCTCTTGGCGAGTGATAATGCGATCATTATGCTCAATAAAGAAACACAGCAATTTAAACAATAAAGGTTCTAGTTCACGCTTATGAGTGCCATCGCTGATGGTTTGCTGCTGAGTGTTAAATTGCCACTCACCCACATAAATAACGGTATCGCGTAAGGGTGAAAATGCCGACCCCATGTTTAGTCCTTTAACTAAAAAATATTAATTTTGATAGGGAAGATAATAACAGCTTTTGTTCTTGATTTGGGTCTTTTTGTTTTATATTTGTAAATTAAAGGCTGTTTTTTGCAACATATAGCCAAGCTTGGTTGTTACATTGGAATGTTTCTGCGATTCGTTGATAATCATCTACTTCGTAAGCATCAGCCTGATTGAGCTCACGTTTAGTGATTAAATAAATAGTGCCATTAACAATATCACTTTGTTTGCCTGTTTTGATTAACGCCGGGTGAAAACGTTGACCACTACTTTTAAGCACGGCTTCGTCGGTGATCTCGACTTCACCAATGACATACCCAGTTAGCGTAGCAGGTTGACCTTCGAGCAAACGCCCAAAGGTATCAAGCTGAACCTGCGGGTACTGTAATGTACCGTAAGAAAATAGCTTTTCCATGTTAGTCCAGCAGCGGGAAGTTGGTAGCAATAGTTGACTCAGTGCTTTTAGCGACCCAACCTTCGGTATTATTGAATAAGCGAATTGCTGTGAACTCAGGGTCGCTGCCCATATCAAACCAATGTGGTGTGAGTTCTGGTACTGAAATTAGGTCGCCTTGTTGACACAGCACTTGATACACTTTATCGCCTAGGTGTAAGCAGAATAAGCCTTGGCCTTTCACAAAAAAACGAACTTCATCTTCGCTATGTGTATGCTCAAACAAGAACTTACCGCGTAGTTCGCTGGCATTCGGATTACCCTTAGCAAGCGAAATAACATCCACTGTTTGATAGCCCCCTTCAGCTTTTAAGCGCTCTATATCTTTAGCATAAGCAGTTAAAATTGCGTCATGACTGGTCTCTTGGTCAATCTGTGCTGTTGCTTGCCACTGCTCAAAGCGAACGCCAACGGTATTTAGTTCATTGGCAATCGCGCTTAAGTCTTCACTATGAAACAGTATGTTGTTTGCGTTGTTATCATTAAAAATAGTTAATTGGCTCATGCTAAAAGCTCCGCACTAAATGCTGTGAAATCGTTAATGTATGGGTGAGCGTCGCTTACTGCTTGTCCATCGCGAACAAGGTGTAAAGTGCCAAGTCCTGCAGCTTTGGCAGCATCAAGCTCTGCCACCACATCGCTTAAAAACAATACTTCGGCAGCGTCAAATGGCAGCTCGGCGATAATATTCTCATAAGAGCTTTGCTGTTGTTTTGCACCGACTTTAGTGTCGAAGTAATCACTAAATAAAGGTCTAACATCACCATAATCAGAAAACTCAAAAATCAGGTGCTGGGCTTTTACTGAGCCTGATGAGTAGACATATAAACTTTTACCAGCATGTTTTTGGGCTTGTAAAAAGTCATAAGCGTCAGGGTAAAGGTGGCCAGTAAAATCACCACTTTCGTAGCCTGTTTGCCAAATTAACCCTTGTAACTGCTTAAGTGGGGTAATTTTTTGATCCGTTTCAATCCAATGAATTAAATGACTAATAACCGTGTCGATATCGGCTTCTGGTTGCTCTATATGTGCCTTAACAGCCTCAATTTGGGCTGCTACTTCTGGGTCACTTTGATGTGACTTTACAAACTCAGGTAATTGCCCTGCCGCATAAGGAAATAATACGTCTTTAACAAAAGAAATGCGGGTAATTGTGCCTTCAATATCGGTTAAAATTGCTTTGATCATGGCTGAACTCCAGCTTGAATACCTTCTAGTTTTAAGCGCTCAAGCTCACAGCTAAATAGAAACTCTAATCCTTCTAAATGACGAAGTACTTCTTTGATATCTCGACCAACGACATATAAACCATGGCCACGAATTAATACGGCATGCTCAATAGGGGTGTGAAGGTGATGATCACTGACTAGTAAGCTTAAACGGTCAATGTCTTGGTCATTATCAAAAATGGGAATAGTTAAGGTATCTAAGTGCGATTTGATACCGCTTAAAGATTTTTGCATTTCGTAGCCATGCAAATTGATAGCGTGGCCTTTGATCACACGAGATAACACGGTTGCCGCAACAGAATGAGTGTGCAAAACAAATTTAGCTGATGGGATAAGCTTATACATATTCAAATGTAGCTCAGTTTCAGCTGATGGATTGCCAGAGCCTTTAGTACGATTGCCTTCATGATCAAATTCAATAAATGCATGAGTGCCGAGTTGACCTTTATCGAAACCACTTGCTGTGACGACATAACCGCTTGCAGTGCGGGCTGAAAAGTTACCACCAGTAGCAGGGACCCAGCCACGTTGGCTTACCCATTTACCAGCTTCAATTAGTTCTGAAATAGCGGTATTGTTATGCATATATTCCTCGACATTCTAAAAGTTATTTAGACGGCTATACATCTGTTTTAAGCAATGATAGCATCGCTTCGGGCGCAAAACCATCTTTAAGGAACCTCTGTGTTTGAAAGTAAATTGCCGAATTTAGGCACCAGTATTTTTAGTCAAATGACCGCTCTAGCAAATAAGCACCAAGCGCTTAATTTATCTCAGGGTTTTCCTGAATTTGATGCACCAGAATTACTAAAAAAACAGCTCAATCATTATGTACTTGAGGGAGCAAATCAATATGCGCCTTCAAGTGGGGTTGCAAAGCTACAACAGCAAATAGCAGCTCTGATAGCGAGAAAATACCATAACAACATAAATTACGAGCAACAAGTTACTGTTACGTCAGGGGCAACAGAGGCATTATTTGTAGCGATTCAAGCACTTGTCAAAGAGGGTGACGAAGTGGTGGTGTTTGACCCCGCTTATGACTCTTACCAGCCGGCAATTGAACTTGCAGGCGGTCGCTCAGTTCACGTTGCCTTACATGCGCCAGACTACAAAATCGATTGGCAAGCCGTAGCTGATGTCATCACAGACAAAACACGTGTCATCATCATCAACACGCCACATAACCCAAGCGGTAAAATTTTTAAAGCAGAAGATATAAATGCCCTTAAAGCGCTTGTTACTAAGCATGATTTATATGTAATTAGTGATGAAGTGTATGAGCACATTACCTTTGATGGTGCTTTGCATTTAAGTGCGCTGACTGACCCTGAGTTATTTGCACGCAGTTTTGTGATCTCAAGCTTTGGTAAAACCTTTCACAGCACCGGCTGGAAGATGGGTTATTGTGTTGCACCCGCTCAGCTGATGGTGGAGTTTCGTAAAATTCACCAATATGTGACCTTTTCAAGTTTTACGCCTGCCCAGCATGCATTAGCCGATATGCTTGAGTTAGAGCCTGAGCATGTTGATGAGCTAAGTTGTTTTTATCAACAAAAACGCGACTTGCTCAGCGAAGCACTAGCGCAAAGCCGTTTTAAAATATTACCAAGTGAAGGCACCTATTTTTTGCTACTCGATTACAGTGATGTGTCTGATCTTGATGATGTTGAGTTTTGCCAATGGTTGGTTGAGCAAGCGGGTGTTGCAGCTGTACCACTCAGTGTGTTTTATAATAGTGCAAGCAGCGACAAAGTGATTCGTTTATGTTTTGCTAAAAATGATGACACATTAAAATGTGCCGCGGAGATTTTATGCCAACTTTAACCTTAGCTTTAGTGCAGTCATCACTGCATTGGCTTGATAAAAGCGCTAACCTTGCGCACTTTACTGAGCAGCTTAACAGTTTAAACGAGCAAGTTGATTTAATTGTCTTGCCAGAAACATTTGCCACTGGTTTTGCGATTAATCTAGATTGCAGCGAACCACAACAAGGCGAGGTACTTAGCTGGTTAAAAGCCACAGCTAAGCAAAAAAATGCTGTGGTTGCAGGCTCTGTTTTAGTTGCAAAAGGCGACAAAAAGGCTAATCGCTTTTATTGGGTTTGGCCAAATGGCGAAGTGAAGTATTACGACAAACGCCATTTATTCTGTTTAGGTAACGAAGGCAATTTCGTCGCAGCAGGCGAGCATCGCGAGATATTCGCTATCAATGATTTTCGCATTTTGCCGCAAGTGTGTTACGACTTACGCTTTCCTGTATTTCAGCGTAATTGCAACGACTACGATGTGATGATCAACGTAGCTAATTGGCCAGCAGCTCGTCGCCATGTCTGGGATACCCTGCTAAAAGCACGCGCAATGGAAAACCTGTGTTATGTCGTGGGTGTCAATCGCATTGGTGCTGATGGTAATAATGTTGCCCACAGTGGTGGAACTGCCGTTTATGATTTTAAAGGTGACACCTTGGCTAAGCTCGAAGATGGCCAATCGGGTATCATTATTCAGCGCTTAGAAAAATCACCGCTTGATGACTTTCGAAGAGCGTTTCCTGCTCACTTAGATGCTGATCAATTTCAGTTACTGTAATTGCTCGAAGCCGCATACTCAAAAATTTGTTAAACTCATGGTTGGATTATTTACTTTAAGCAATCATGAGTCGCAAAATCACCCCCGTTATTCTTGCTGGTGGCATAGGTTCTCGTTTATGGCCTTTGTCGCGTAAAGCGATGCCTAAGCAGTTTTTGCCTTTGCTTAGCGAAAAATCACTGTTACAGAGCACGCTTTTACGAGTGGCTGACTCACGATTTAATGCGCCAATTCTAGTGTGCAATGAAGAGCATCGCTTTATCGCTAAAGCGCAAATTGCAGAAATCACAGATAGCTATACTTTATTGCTTGAACCTGAAGGTAAAAATACAGCCCCCGCGATTGCCCTAGCCGCTGAATTTGCATTGCAAAATGGTCTAACCGATCCCTTACTAGTCATGCCTGCTGATCACCATATCAGTGATTTTGATAAACTTATTGCCTGCTTCGATAATGCGATATCGCTTTGTCAGCAACAACAATTAGTAACCTTTGCCATTACTCCGACTGAGCCACATACCGGCTATGGTTATATTCGCCAAGGTGAACAGTTGGCTCATAAAGGCTGTTTTAAGGTGGCTGAGTTCAAAGAAAAACCAGCTCTGCAATTAGCCGAAAAATACCTTGCCAGTGGTGAGTATGGCTGGAATAGCGGCATGTTTTTATTTTTGCCAGATGTGTACTTGAGTGAGCTTAATCGTTTTGCGCCAAAGATTGCTGACAGTGTCGCAAAAGCGGCTAGCTTCACCGCAGATTTAGGGTTTCAACGGCCTGTTGCGGGTGCGCTCACAGCATGCCCAAGTGATTCTATTGATTATGCTATTTTGGAGCGTAGCGCTAACGTTGCTGTTATACCTGTTGACTTAAATTGGAGCGATGTTGGCAGCTTTTCTGCATTATCGAAAATCGCAGTAAAAGACCATCATGGCAACTATTTAGCTTCACAAGGGGTGAGTTTAGATAGCGAAAATAATCTACTGATCAGCGAGGCTGACCACACTATTGCGGCGCTCGGCGTGAGTAATCAAGCAATTATACATACTCATGATGCCACCTTAGTGGCAGACAAAAGTGCGCTCGATAAGCTCCCTGATTTACTTAAACAGCTTGCTGTTGTTGATAGCGATAAACTAACCCACCATCAAGCCGTATTCAGACCTTGGGGCAACTATCGAACTTTAATTGAAAGCACTGGCTTTAAAGTAAAGAAAATAATCGTAAACAGCGGCGCAAAGCTTTCAACTCAACGCCATCAGCACCGTGCAGAACATTGGGTTGTCGTATCTGGAGTGGCAAGCGTGCGAGTAGGTGATGATGAATTTGAATTATCCGCCGACCAATCTTGTTACATCGCGGCTAAGCAGCTACACAGCCTTGCTAATCAACAATACACGCCACTAATCGTTATCGAAGTACAAACCGGAGCGATACTTGATGAAACTGACATCGAGCGATTTGATGATAGGTATGGGAGGGGATAGCTGGAAGCTTTAAGCTTATCGAAAAAGAGGCTTTTTAACAGAGCTTATTTGAATCATAAGTTGGATTTTTGCCGCTTACTGCTAATGCTTCTAAACTTACAGCTGCTGTATCACTTCAACTGTTTTAGTTTATGGTCTATCACAGGATCATCCGGTGAGAGTTGCTGCGCTACTTCTAAGACCTTAATTGCATCGTTTGGGTGCTCATCTTGATGTTTGATTGCAACATCAATCAGCGGTTGCACATCAATCGCATCTTTTTGCTCTTGCATGTGCTCGGCTTTTTCTTCAGCTAAAATTGTATGCGCGGTGCTTAGTAAGGCTAAACGATGTGGCGAACTCTTGTTTGCCTTATTTAGACGACGATAATAGTCTTCTTTAAAGCGCAGCGTCTTGGTTTGCTGGCGGAATTGGGCGATATCAACTTGCTGGTGGCTTATAAAATCAACAGCAACATCTTTATAAAAGCCAAACTTATTTAAATATGTTGCATGAACACTATGGCCCATACCAAACACGCGTAAGTGGGTGAGTTGTGGGTAACGTTTAGCATGAGCTCGGTCGATACGATTAGTTGGGTCGTAAATAATATAACCCTTTGCATGGCCTAAATCTAAATCGTGGTAGTCACCGTTCCAATCGAATTTTTGCGCGATGTCAGTGCTTGAACGGTCATCCCATGGTGCTTTTTCTTTGTTTTTTGTGCTAACAGGGTGAAAGAGTAAAACTTTATCAAGCTTTAATAGATTGGCAAAGGCGCCAACGGCAAAGCCTCCTCGGCTCAAACCATAACCTAACCGCTCTTTGAATCCGCCAATCAGTGGTGCTAGCTGCTCAATGAAAAACAACAGATTGCGGTGCCTAAACCAGTTGCTAATGCCTAAATGTTGAAAGGCGATAATATTCACATCTTGCTTTTTCGCGAGCTTATAAGCCCAAGGCGAAAAATCATCATTAATATCATGTTCTTGATAATTTGTTCCAGCAGGAGAGAAGGTAATTAGCAGGGGCTTATTGGCATCAATGATATGGTATTTTACATAAACATCGCCGAGCAAATCACCGCCAGTCATAGGTACAAGGCTTTGTTGCTCATCGCGGGGAAGACGGGTCCATTCCTCTAACCAATACAGTAATTTCATACATCCCCCTTAGTACCTCTAAAATAAAGGGGCGAAATTATAGCAAAAATAGCAGCTCATTAAAAATGGCCGCTACTTTATACGCTTAGCCCTCGCTCATTGCGATGATTTGTTGCCAGTCATGTTCGGTGACAGGCATTACTGACAATCGGCCGCCTTTTTTAAGGGCAATTTCGGTGATTGCATCATTGGCTTTAATCGCTTGCAGGCTAACTAGCTTTTTAAGGTGTGATTGATATTGCACATCGACCACAAACCAGCGCGGGTTATCAGCGGTTGCTTTGGCGTCGTAGTAATCGCTATTTAAATCAAACTGTGTTGGGTCGGCATAAGCTTCGCGAGTTATCGTAGCAATACCAGCAACACCCACCTGTTTGCAACTTGAATGATAAATCATCACCAAGTCACCTTGCTTGATACCATCGCGCAGAAAGTTGCGGGCTTGATAATTACGCACGCCATCCCACATAGAGGTTTGCTCAGGTGCGTTTTTTAGATCATCAATTGAAAATGCATCGGGTTCGGTTTTAAAAAGCCAATAAGCCATAATGAGGTGCTCTTACAAAGATTTACTTCCAATTAGTCTATAGTATCATTAAACGCTTGTCGGGATTGAGGATAAATAAATGAGCCAAGTATTAGATGACCTACTGTCATTAATGTCGTTAGAAGAGATTGAGCAAGGCTTGTATCGCGGGCAAAGCCAAGATTTAGGATTTAGAGCGGTTTTCGGTGGCCAAGTAATGGGCCAAGCTCTATCTGCCGCAAAAGAAACATTACCACAAGGGCGTATTGTTCACTCTTTACACTCTTACTTTTTGCGCCCAGGTGATGCTGCAAAGCCGATTGTCTATGATGTAGAAAATATACGTGATGGTAAAAGTTTTAGTACTCGCCGTGTAAAAGCAATTCAATATGGTAAGCCGATTTTTTACATGACCGCTTCTTTCCAAGGTGAAGAAGAGGGCTTATCACATCAAGCGCAGATGCCTGATGTACCACAGCCTGAAGAATTAAAGTCATCGCTTGAATTTTACCAAGCAAATGCAGAGCTTATTCCTGAACCAATTCGAAATAAGTTCATCCGTGAAGTGCCAATTGAAATGCGCCCTGTGACTTTTCATAACCCATTCAAACCACAAGTGATGGAGCCAGTTAAGCATATTTGGTTTAAAGCTAATGGTGAGATGCCTGACGATCAGCGCATTCATAATTACTTACTTGCGTATGCATCTGACTTTGAGTTTTTACCAACTGCATTACAGCCGCACGGCGTATCGTTTATGCAGCCGAATATGCAGGTTGCAACGATTGACCATGCAATGTGGTTTCACCGCCCGTTTAGACTAGACGATTGGATTTTATATTCGATTGATAGCCCAAGTGCGAGCTCTGGTCGTGGTTTGGTGCGAGGTCAGTTCTTTGACCGTCAAGGCAATTTGGTTGCCTCAACGATCCAAGAAGGGGTTATGCGTCAGCGTTAATCTTTTGTGTGCTGAGCTTGGCTTTGCACTATATCGTCAATTGACTGCCAGACCCGTGCTGGCAGCAATGCTTTAAGGTATAAATACACCTCACATAGTTCATTGCTACCCGTTAAGCCTTGCTCTGTTTCGGTAATTAGCTTTTGCTCTCGCAAGCTTGAAATAAAACCAATAAGTACTTTTTTGTCGAAGAACTCAGGAGTTTTAATGCCATGCAAGGTGCCCAAGCGCTCTGCTAATACTTGGCTTTCGTGTTCAAGTTCTTCGCGCTCAATACCACTGCTAGTTTGAATAAAACCAACCACGATAGCGTAGCGTTGTAGTGTTAAGCTTAGGGCACGACCAAGCATTTCGAGTTTCGCTAAGCAGTCGTTGCTGTTTGTGATCTTGATATTATCGCCATCAATTTCAATCAGGTCCTGATCAACGAAGCTTGCAAGTACGCGCGTAATGTAGTTTTCATCTAACTCATGCAAGAACCACTCTTTGGCAAATAGCGGGTAAAAACGTGCAATTAAGGCTTGGCAATCTGCCATGGTAGTTTGATGTGCTTTGAATAAATGCAGCGCCAATAAGCTCGGTACTGCAAATAAGTGCAATACGTTATTACGGTAGTAGTTGAACAGTGTTTTTTCTTTATCGTTAATCGCGATAATTTCACCGAACTCATCACTGATCACATCAAACTTATTAAGTTTAAGGGCATGCTCTAGTAGCTGATCGGCGCTTTCGTCTGGTGTGGTCACCTTTTCACTGTAGCTGGCGCTACGCTGTAAATGTAGATAAAACTCAAGCTGAGCAATCAGCTTAGGTTTACTTAATGCGTGTTTATCATTTACCAGTAATATCATCGCAAGTAGATTCACCGCATTGAGTGCAGCGGCGCTATTAATATTAACCATTACTTTATCAGCAAGGTTGGCAACCTGGGGACCAAGCCATTGTGGCTTTTGCACGTCGGTTGGGTGAATAGACTCGCGCCAGTCAGGTTGTTGGTCATTGAGGTATTGGTTTATCGAAATAGGGTCGCCAAAGTTTAAATAACCACGACCATAGTTTTTCAGGTTTTTAATCGCCTTAAAGATACCTAATACCGACTCACCTTTTTTATCGTTACCGGCAAGCTCTTTTAAGTAGGTATTAATTTCCATTACGTGCTCATAACCAATGTATACAGGCACAATTGAAATAGGGCGGTCTATGCCACGTAACATGGCTTGTAATGTCATGGCGAGCATACCTGTTTTTGGCGGTAACAAGCGACCAGTACGGCTACGACCACCTTCAGTGTAAAACTTTACTGAATAGCCTTTGATAAATAACTGGCTCAGGTACTCTTTAAATACAGCTGAATATAACTTATTGCCTGCGAATGAGCGGCGAATAAAGAAAGCACCACTGCGACGGAAAATTCCCCCTGCCGGGAAGAAGTTTAAGTTGATACCCGCAGCGATATGCGGCGGAACTAAGCCTAAATGGTAAATAGAATAGGTCAGCAATAAGTAATCCATGTGCGAGCGATGACAAGGCATATAGATAATCTCGTGGCCTTTATCTGTGAGCTCATGCACTTGTTCTGAAAACTTAATATCAATCCCGTTATAAAGCTTATTCCACAGCCAAGTTAAAATACGGTCTGCAACACGAATGGTGGCATCGCTATAATTAGCGGCAATCTCATCAAGTAGCTTCAGCGCATTTTGGCGCGCTTGCTCTTGGCTAATGTTTTTTTCTTTCGCTTCTATTTGAATTGCTTTTTTTATTGTTGGTGAGGCAAGTAGCGAATTAAATAGCTGTTCACGTGATGGCATTTTCGGGCCTGTCGCTGCCAATTTTTGACGGCGAAAGTGCACGCGAGCAACACGTAAAAGCTTATGTGGTAGTTCATCAACATCGGCTTTTTCATTGACCAATAACGATAAATCGAGCGGCTGACTAAAGCGAATAAAGTTATCGCGCCCAGAAAATAGCAATACAAAGAACTTGCGAAACCAGCTTGGGGTTAACGAATGCGACACTAACGTGCCTAAGCCTGGCTTCTCTTTGCCTGGGTTTCGGCCCCATAAAATAGTCACTGGGATCACTTGGACGTTTTTCTCACCTGATTGCATCAGGTGATCAATAATTTGTTTGCCTTGCTGCAGGGCATTGCTTGGTTTGCTTTTGTTACCAAATAGCGGTGGTGGGTTTTGAATACCGATAAAGCGATCAAGTTCAGCATTACCTAATAACTGCTCTTCGGTCGGATTAGGTAAGCCGTTTTTTTTACATACCCTTGCCAGTGCTGCTAAATCAGAGCGTGCATTTAGCCTAACAATATAAAAAGTAGGGTTGGCAGGGTTTAGGTTGTATTGTTCAATCGGATTTTCTGGCAGCACCTTACTTTTTACAAACAAGCGGTTCATACCGGCAGAAATGAAATTTAAACAACGATTAATGATACGCATCAACTCACCAAAGTTATTAGTAGATATTAAATAGACCGAGTCTGGTCAAAAATAAGCGGCATAGAATAACAATTATTAACTGGACTGACCATTTAAAAGCGATTTTCTAGCCTCTTTACTCGCACAAGTATAATTTAAAGACGCTAATGTTATTGATAAAGTTCGAAAATTAAACAAAATTTAATTTAGACCTTTGAGATTTTCAAAATAGTTGTTGCATTTATCACCAATCTATCTATAATACGCAGGATTTCAAAATTCCCTCGGGAACTTGGAAGGAAAGATTAAGCTTGGATTTCAAGCTAATAAACAGGAATTCCGATTTGGAATTCAACGTAGATATAAGAAAGCAGCCGACATCTTAGTTATTAAGATTGTTTCGGTCGTTTTTTTATGCTCTTTTTAAATGCTCTTTATATTGAGGTTTAAGAATGTCAAATCAACGCATTCGTATTCGCCTAAAAGCTTTTGACCACCGTTTGATTGACCAATCAACGGCGGAAATCGTGGAAACTGCGAAACGCACTGGCGCTCAAGTACGTGGTCCAATCCCACTACCTACACGCTTTGAACGTTTTACTGTACTAACTTCACCGCACGTTAACAAAGACGCGCGTGATCAGTACGAAATCCGCACCCATAAACGTCTGATCGACATCGTAGAACCAACTGACAAGACTGTTGACGCTCTAATGCGTTTAGATCTTGCTGCTGGTGTTGATGTTCAAATCAGCCTGGGTTAATCGGAAGATTAGAGAGGTTTTAGGAAAATGGCATTAGGTCTAGTCGGTCGTAAAGTGGGTATGACACGTATCTTCACTGAAGATGGTGTATCTATCCCTGTGACAGTTATCGAAGCGACACCTAACCGCATTGCTCAGATCAAATCTGAAGCAACTGACGGTTATAACGCGCTTCAAGTAACCGCAGGCACTAAAAAAGCAAGCCGTGTAAACAAAGCAGCAGCGGGTCACTTCGCTAAAGCTGGTGTTGAAGCGGGTCGCGGTCTGTGGGAATTCCGCCTAAATGGTGGTGAAGGCGATTTTGAAGTAGGCGCTGAGCTTACTGTTGAATTATTCAACGAAATCAACAAAGTTGACGTAACCGGTACTTCTAAAGGTAAAGGTTTCCAAGGTGGTGTTAAGCGCTGGAACTTCAGCATGCAAGACGCTACTCACGGTAACTCTCTATCTCACCGTGCTCCTGGTTCAATCGGTCAAAACCAATCACCTGGTAAGGTGTTTAAAGGTAAGAAAATGGCCGGTCACATGGGTGCTGAGCGTGTAACGACTCAAAACTTAGAACTAGTTCGCGTTGACGCTGAGCGTAACTTGCTTTTAGTTAAAGGTGCAGTACCTGGCGCTATCGGCGGTGACGTTATCGTTAAACCAGCTGTTAAAGCATAAGTCCTGGAGATTTAGTGATGGAATTAGCAATTAAAGACGCTTCTGGCGCTCTTGAAGTTTCTGAAGCTACTTTTGGACGTGAGTTTAACGAAGCATTAGTACACCAAGTAGTTGTTGCTTACGCAGCAGGTGCTCGTCAAGGTACTCGTGCTCAGAAGACACGTTCTGAAGTAAGCGGTGGTGGTAAAAAACCATGGTCTCAAAAAGGTACTGGCCGTGCACGTGCTGGTACAATTCGTAGCCCAATTTGGCGTTCAGGTGGCGTTAGCTTCGCAGCTAAACCACAAGATCACAGCCAAAAAGTAAACCGTAAAATGTACCGCGGTGCGATCAAAAGCATCTTATCTGAATTAGTTCGTCAAGAGCGTTTAATCGTTGTTGAGCAGTTTGGTCTTGAAGCACCAAAAACTAAAGAACTAGTTGCTAAGCTTAAAGAACTTGAGCTTAAAGATGTTCTAATCGTGACTGAAGAAGTAGATGAGAATCTTTTCTTATCGGCACGTAACCTATACAAGGTTGACACGCGTGATGTAGCTGGTATCGATCCTGTAAGCCTAATCGCTTTCGATAAGGTACTTATTACAGCTGCTGCTGTTAAGCAACTTGAGGAGGCGCTAGCATGATCCGTGAAGAACGTCTTTTAAAAGTGATCCTTGCTCCACACATCTCTGAGAAAAGCACTATCGCTGCTGAAGAGAACAACACGATTGTTTTCAAAGTAGCTTCTGATGCAACTAAAGCTGAAATCAAAGCTGCAGCAGAAAAGCTTTTTGAAGTAGAAGTAACTGGTGTTCGCACACTAAACGTTAAGGGTAAAACAAAACGTACTGGCATGCGTTTCGGTCGTCGTTCAGACTGGAAGAAAGCTTACGTTACTCTTAAAGAAGGTAGCGAGCTAGACTTTGTCGGCGGCGCCGAGTAATAAGGGGAGTTAGAATTATGGCACTTCAAAAGTGTAAACCAACTTCTGCGGGTCGTCGTCACCTGGTTAAAGTGGTTAACCCAGATCTACATAAGGGTAAACCTTACGCACCACTACTAGAGAAAAACTCTAAGTCTGGTGGTCGTAATAACAAAGGTCGTATCACGGTTCGTCACATCGGTGGTGGTCATAAGCATCATTACCGTGTAATCGACTTTAAACGCACTAAAGATGGCATTCCAGCTGTTGTTGAGCGTCTAGAGTATGATCCAAACCGTAGCGCAAACATCGCTCTTGTATTATATGCAGACGGTGAGCGTCGTTACATTATTGCACCTAAAGGCTTAAAAGCTGGTGATTCAATCCAATCTGGTATTGATGCACCAATCAAAGCTGGTAACACGTTACCAATGCGTAACATGCCTGTAGGTTCGACTGTTCACAACGTAGAATTAAAACCAGGTAAAGGCGCGCAAATCGCACGTTCTGCTGGTGCATACGTTCAAATCCTTGCTCGTGAAGGTCAATACGTAACTCTACGTCTTCGTTCTGGCGAAGTTCGTAAAGTTCCAGCTGACTGTCGCGCAACACTTGGTGAAGTAGGTAATGCTGAGCATATGCTTCGTTCACTAGGTAAAGCTGGTGCAAATCGCTGGCGTGGTATCCGTCCGACAGTTCGTGGTGTTGCCATGAACCCGGTAGATCACCCGCACGGTGGTGGTGAAGGTCGTACATCTGGTGGTCGTCATCCTGTGTCTCCATGGGGTAAACCGACTAAAGGTGCTAAGACACGTAAGAACAAGCGTACTGATAAATTTATCGTACGTCGTCGTACTAAATAATAGTTGAGGAATAGCCATGCCACGTTCTCTCAAGAAAGGTCCTTTTATTGACCTACACTTGCTGAAGAAGGTAGAGAAAGCGTTGGAAAGCGGTGACAAGAAGCCAATTAAAACTTGGAGCCGTCGTTCAATGATCATACCTAACATGATCGGATTGACCATCGCTGTCCATAATGGTCGTCAGCACGTTCCTGTGTTCATCACAGACGAAATGATCGGTCACAAACTAGGTGAATTTGCACCAACTCGTACTTACCGCGGTCACGCTGCGGATAAGAAAGCGAAGAAACGTTAAGAGGGGAATGATAAATGCAAGCATTAGCTAAACATAAATTCGCCTCTGGTTCGGCGCAAAAAGCACGTCTAGTTGCAGATCAGATCCGCGGACTTCCGGTTGATCGCGCTCTAGAAATCCTGGCGTACAGCCCTAAAAAAGCGGCTGTATTAGTTAAAAAAGTACTTGAGTCTGCTATTGCTAACGCAGAGCATAACGAAGGTGCTGACATTGATGAGCTTCGTGTAACTACGATCTTTGTGGACGATGGTCCAACAATGAAGCGTATTATGCCACGTGCTAAAGGACGCGCAGACCGCATCCTTAAGCGTACAAGCCACATCACTGTTGTGGTTTCAGATAGCTAGGAGTATAAGTAATGGGACAAAAAGTTCATCCTACTGGTATTCGCCTAGGTATCTCTAAACCTTGGGTTTCTACCTGGTACGCGAATTCAAAAGATTTCTCTGATCAGCTTTTTGGCGATCACAAAGTACGTACTTTCCTTACTAAGGAATTAAAAGCGGCTTCTGTGTCTAAAATCGTTATCGAGCGTCCAGCTAAATCTATCCGTGTAACAATTCACACAGCTCGTCCTGGTGTTGTTATCGGTAAAAAAGGCGAAGACGTTGAAAAACTACGTCAAGCAGTAACTAAGATTGCAGGTGTTCCGGCTCAGATTAATATCGCTGAAGTTCGTAAGCCTGAACTTGATGCACAACTAGTAGCTGACGGTATTGCGTCACAGCTAGAGCGTCGTGTTATGTTCCGTCGCGCTATGAAGCGTTCGGTACAAAATGCAATGCGCATTGGTGCAAAGGGTATCAAAGTTGAAGTTAGCGGTCGTCTTGGCGGTGCTGAGATCGCACGTTCAGAATGGTATCGTGAAGGTCGTGTACCTCTACATACTCTTCGTGCTGATATCGACTACGCAACTTCTGAAGCCTTAACCACTTATGGTATCATTGGTGTTAAAGTTTGGATCTTCAAAGGCGAAGTTATTGGTGGTTTACCACTAGTACAAGAGCAAGAGAAGCCAGCTAAACGCGCGCCAAAGAAAGCCAAAAAAAGTGCTAAGTAGAGGTAGCGAGTAATGTTACAGCCAAAACGTACAAAATTCCGTAAAATGCACAAAGGCCGCAACCGCGGTTTAGCGCAAAACGGTAACAAAGTAAGCTTCGGTACTTTCGGTTTGAAAGCTACTGGCCGTGGCCGTATGACTGCTCGTCAAATCGAAGCAGCTCGTCGTGCTATGACACGTCACGTAAAGCGTCAAGGTAAAATCTGGATTCGTGTATTCCCAGATAAGCCAATTACGAACAAACCATTAGAAGTTCGTATGGGTAAAGGTAAAGGTTCTGTTGAATATTGGGTTGCTGAAATTCAACCTGGTAAAGTACTTTACGAAATGGAAGGTGTTTCTGAAGAGCTTGCTCGTGAAGCATTTAACCTTGCAGCGCGTAAATTACCATTCACAACAACTTTCGTAACTCGGACGGTGATGTAATGAAAGCTAGCGAACTAAAAGACAAAAGCGTAGAAGAGCTAAATGCTGAACTTCTAGGACTTCTTCGTGAGCAGTTCAACCTGCGCATGCAAGCAAGCACTGGTCAGTTAGCTCAGACACACACGCTAAGAACAGTACGTCGCGATATCGCGCGTGTAAAAACAGTTATTAACCAGAAGGCAGGTCAATAATGAGCGATAAAATCCGTACTCTTCAAGGCCGTGTAATCAGCGACAAGATGGATAAATCTTTCACTGTTGCTATCGCACGTTACGTGAAGCATCCAGTATATGGAAAATTCATCAAACGTACGACTAAACTACACGTACATGACGAAAACAACACAGCTCAAACTGGTGACGTAGTTACTATTTCTGAGTGTGCTCCTATTTCTAAGACTAAGTCTTGGACTTTAGTAGACGTTGTTGAGCGTCCAAAGAAAGCTTAATTTTTAATTAAGTTTCCTTACTAAAAAGCCCCGGCATCTGCTGGGGCTTTTTGTTTTTAAAATACCGCTTACCGCCATTTTCTGATGAACTATTTCACTCATCTGGCACTCTTAAAAATAAAAAGCGAGGCGCTTGGGTGTTAAAAGGGAATTACAAAGCATGGATCATCTCGATATCGCTACATACTGTGCTTTTGTTGTTACTAGCTCGATATGGCAAGTTTGTGAAGCTTCCCGCCGTCACAGAACCGCCCAAGGTAATCAACGCGTATGTGAGTGTCGATTTAACAAAGCTACCAAGTTTGCAGAAGACTCAAGACAAACCTTTATCGGATCAGCCGCCAGAAATAGTTGATGAAGCGAAGGCTTTGCCGCTAAGAGAGGAAACTCCTCATAGCAGTCCTAAGCAGAAAAGAGATGCTAAGGTTGTTGAATACTCAGTTAGTGAATCCCAAGAAGTGACAACTGAGGTCGCAAAGCCTGATCAGGCACCTGAACACTCAAAAATAACCGAAGTACCCTTTAAAAAGCTCAACCCGTATGCGCCAATTCCAGAACTTAAGTTTGAAAATGACTCTTCTAATGCATCGCTATTTGGTCAGGTGAACGCCGCAAATAGTAATTCTTCTGTAGGCAGGATATTTGTACCTGTGCAATTAACAGTATCAGATAAGGCAAAAGTCGTTTGGCAGAGTGGTGATGGCAGCAAGCGCATCGAGGTGCTAAATGGTATGTGTTATGGCATCGATTTTAATTCAGTGTTTGGTAAATCTGGAGTGCCAAGCGGTTCGCCCAGACCTTGTGAAGACAAGGATGCTAAATTATTTAAAGAAATAATGAATAAGTGGAGTAAAAACTAATAAAAAAACACTTTACCTCAACTTAACTTGAGCTTTTAAAGTGGCGTTTTTAAAAGGGCGCTACAATGAATCCATTAGAAAACTATCTATTAAGCTTGCAGATTAATACTTATAAAACTTCAATTTATCAAGTTATTGAAATACAAACGCGTATTTGGCAATCACTCCAATCAGGCTCTAGCTATGCACTGGCCATGCTGGAGGTATTAGAAGTAGTAAACCATTCAAAACAACAGCAGCATCAAGCACTGTTAAAGCAGGTGTTACAGCTTCTTGGCTATAGTGCCCAATCTCAAGTCGGTAATAATTTACTTGTTGCGCATAAGCGCTTTTCACATTCGTTAGAATTATTATGAGCTGTCATTATTAGGTCACAAAGGTTGGGTGAAATAATACTGTTTTAAGGATTGAAACGGAGTTTCTGCATCATGAATGAGCAGCCAGAGATAATTATTATAGGTAATGGCCCAATAAATACCGAGCTTGCTAAGCTGATTGATTGTTGCCCTCGTGTCGTTCGTTTTAACCGCTGTGCAGCAATGCCTACGCACCTAGGTAGGCGATGCACTGATCTATGGCTACTGGGCCGAGGAAGGCAGGCGCAAAGCTTACTTACTGATCCGCTTGTGATGCCGCTTGAAGGGATAAGTAAAGTTGTCGTCACTGATCCTGCGCCAAATTTACTTATGCAGCACATATTCAAACTGATCCGCCGTCAAAGCCGGCTTGACCATGGTGACGCTTTGTTTAATAAATATGGCAAAGGATTACAGCAAGAAAGGTTAACCCAGCAATTTCGCCAATCAGTCCTTGAGTATCTTTTAACGTTAGGGCCAACAATACATAAGCCATATTGCCCAAGTTCAGGAACTTTAGCGATTGTTCACTACCTTAAATTGTTTTCAAAAGTGCATATAGCAGGTTTTGGTTTTCAGGGCTGGAAGCGTCATCCGTGGCATTTAGAAAAACGCTATGTATCAGAGTTAATTCACGAAAACAAAGTCATTATGCTTGACTGAAAAAAGGCACTTAGCCGAAACTAAGCGCCTTGGCTTAACGAAGTTACCAAATCATTTCTACAAATTCTGGGTGATCCACAAATGGGTTGCGGTTACCTTGATGTTCATAAGCGGCTTGGTTACGGTCAAGCTCTAATTGGCTAACGGGATCCTCGTTATGCCACTTTAATAACATAGTAACGACCCAGCTCTCAAAGACCTGATTAGATGAACCATTCAGTACAGCGTTACTGTAGGTTGTGTTGTTTTGCCATGAGCCAATCACGTTTTCATAGCGTGTTGCCATATAGAAGTACGCTCTTGCAAAGTCACCTTTAAATTCATCAATTGGTTCAAAAACCGTTCCTGAGTAATTTAATGAGCTGGCTGCACTACCTACTTTGCTGCCGTTACTAGAAGTATAGTTTGCACTAGCTACTTCACCAAATGGGTAGTTACTGCGTTTTGAATTGACATAACCGTCAGTGGCAAAAATATGATGTACGTCTGAATTCATAGGCTCAATTGTTCCACCAAACCAACTTTTCGGGAAAGAATGCTCACGGTTGTAGCAGTCTGCTTCGCTGTTGTATGTCCCACATTGGTCGCTCACAGCAACATAGTTGTAGCTGTCTTGGCCTGCAGGGTTTTCTGAATAACGATCTAAAATAGAGTTGTCGTTTTCAAAATACTTATCGCGTGAAGCAACATCGTAAAAGCTCCAAATCGCAGAATAGCCTTGTGAGTTGTGATCTTTAATGATGTTGTATAACTCTGTTTTTAGTGCATAACCACTAAGGCCTTGCGTTGTAACATAGTATCCCGATGGCTCTGTTGGGGTTGTACCACCACCGTCACCGCCGCCTGAGCTATCGCCTAGGCTAAACGGCGTTGCTTCTGAGCTTTGGAAGCTTGCACCACTGGCAAGTACTGTTTGACCTAATGAAAGGCTGTAACTGCCATTGCCGAATGAGCAGCATATGCCATCACCATAACTATCAAAAATAGTAAAGCTATAGTCACCATCCGTTAAACATGCTTGCTCACTGTACTGAGTATTTGCTGCATAGCTGCCGCCTGATGCTACTGCACTACCTTGGCTATTGGTGATTTGCCAGCTGGTTTCTTCTCCATAGTTATCGGTAGTGAGGGTTAAAGACACTTGGTTATAGGCGCAGCTGCCCGAAGGTGGTGGGGTTGCGCCAGTGCTTGGTGCAAAGTTATCTACATAAACTACTTCGCTGCCATCAAAACCAGTTACGTCGTAAAAGCGCAGGCCAATATTAATTGATGTGGTAGCAGAGGCTGTGTACTGATAACTGATTTGTTGCCATTGATTAGTTAATGCTGAATTAGAATAGCCTTGATAGCCATCAACCACTAAGCGAGCTTTTACGCCGCCTTCTGTATGGTAAACCCAAGCTGAAAACTCATAAGTTTCACCCGCCACTACATCAACTAGCTGCTGTAAATCGGTATTACTTTGCGTGCCAGTATTAACCACGACTTGCGCTGAGTAATTACCTGAGTAAACCACATTACTATTAGCGCTAAGGCTAATACCGCTATCTATGGTGCTCCAGCTTGCAGGGGTGTTTGCTGACCAGCTTTCGAAGCTGGCGTTATTAACATTTGCCAATGCTGAACTCGCTAGGCACAGTAAGCCACTGGCTAGCATATATTTTTTACATGTCCCGTGTGACATTGTATTTTCCTTTTTTATATTTTAATAGTTTTTGCTGTTCTTAAAATGAACACAGCGAGTATAGGCTAATTGGCTTATGTTGCAATAATGTTAATTAATAAAAGTTTCTTATTTGGGAATTTTTGCTTTTAACATGTTTTTTTTGGATAAATACTAAATTAATAACTAAATGGAATATCAAAGCAGATTCTATTCTTTTTTAATCGCCTCAGACCTCGTTATTCTTCACGCTCAGATAAACCTTTAAAGCGTTTTTATTAGGTCTTTAAAGTCGAAAAAATTGTTCGCGAAATGACGGTAGCAAGTTCGTTTCGCAGTTAACTTTTCAGGGTTACGAGGAATAAATTCATGTTGTTAAGTCAACTAAATGCAGCGGCGAGCCCGCTATCGCAAGAGCAAGTACAAAAGCTGCAAGGCTTAGTGGCTGAACTTAATCCAATTCAGCAAGCGTGGGTAAGTGGTTACTTAGCTGCAAATGCCAACGCAGGTGCATTAACCGGTGGTGTTGCAGCCGCTCCAGATTCAGGTGATGCGGCCCCGCTAACTATTTTATACGGCTCTCAAACGGGTAACGCAAAAGGCGTGGCAAGTAAGTTAAAAGAGCAAGCAGAGTCGCGCGGTCTAACGGTTAAGTTAGTAAACATGGCTGACTACAAACCAACTGCCCTGAAAAAAGAAAAGTTCATCACGGTTGTTGTTTCAACTTATGGTGAGGGTGAACCACCAGAAGACGCTGAAAGTCTGCATGAATTCTTAACGACTAAAAAAGCACCAAAACTAGATGGTGTTAAAGTGGCTGTGATCGGCTTAGGTGATTCAAGCTACGAGTTCTTCTGCCAAACAGCAAAAGATTTTGAAGAGCGTTTTAACAAGCTTGGCGCAGAAACTATTTTCCAGCGTGCTGACTTAGATGTTGATTACGATGATGAAGCTGCTAAGTGGATTGACGGTGCACTTGATGCGTTTGAACCTGATCTTAAAGCGCAGCAGCAAGCAAGTGGTGGTCAAGTTGTGGCGATGCCATTTGGTGCAGCGGCACCAGCAGCAAGCCAATACACCAAGCAAAACCCATTTGCTGCAGAGCTAAGCGTTGTGCAAAAAATTACCGGTCGTGATTCAACCAAAGATGTGCGTCATGTTGAAATTTCATTAGAAGGTTCAGACATCACCTATACACCGGGTGATTCGCTAGGCGTTTACTTCTTAAATGACGAAGCGCTTGTTGATGAAGTACTTACGCTTACACAAATCGATGCATCTAGTACGGTTGAACTCGGCGACGAAGAACTAAGTATTCGTGATGCGTTAATCGAAAAATTAGAACTAACTCAGTCATACCCAGGCTTTGTTGAAAAATATGCAACAGCAACGGGCAACCCTGATTTATTAAAGTTAGTTGAAGATAAAGCGGCAATGCGTGAGTACATTGAGCCTCGCCAAATCTTCGATATTATTCGTCAAAACCCAGCTCAGCTTGAAGCACAAACCTTAGTAGACTGCTTACGTAAACTACAAGCACGTTTATATTCGATTGCATCTAGCCAAGCAGAAGTTGAAGAAGAAGTTCACTTAACGGTGGGTCTGGTTGAGTTTGATGCATTCGGCAGCGAGCACTTAGGTGGTTGTTCTGGCTATTTAGCACGTCGTGCTGAGGAAGGCTGCAAAGTAAAAGTATTCAGCGAGCATAACGATAACTTCCGTTTACCGGCTAATGATGAAACGCCAATTATCATGGTAGGTCCGGGTACGGGTATTGCACCTTTCCGTGCGTTTTTACAAGAGCGTGATGCCCGTGAAGCAAGCGGTAAAAACTGGTTATTCTTTGGTAACCCACACTTTACCCAAGACTTTTTATATCAAGTAGAAATTCAAAGTTACTTGAAGTCAGGTTTATTGACTAAAGTGGATGTGGCGTTTAGCCGTGACCAAGCGGAAAAAGTATATGTTCAAGACAAGCTTCGTAAAAACAGCCAAGAAGTATTTGCTTGGTTAGAAGCGGGTGCTCATTTCTATATCTGTGGTGATGCAAACCGTATGGCGAAAGATGTTCATCAGGCGCTTGTAGACATTATCAAAGAAAATAGCGGCAAAGATGATGAACAAGCTGAGCAATACTTAAAAGATTTACGTAGCGCAAATCGCTATCAGAAAGACGTGTACTAATCACGTTAAAAGCTAACAGCCGTCACTGTAACAAATTTAGGAAATACCATGAGCGAACAAGACAAAAACGTAAAGCTTTCTGATAACGAGCGTTTGAAAAGAGAAAGTAACTTTTTACGTGGCACAATTGAGCAAGATTTAAAAGACGAGATCACCGGTGGTTTCACTGCTGATAACTTCCAACTGATCCGTTTCCACGGCATGTACCAGCAAGATGACCGTGACATTCGCCCTGAGCGCGCTAAACAAAAATTAGAGCCGTTACATAACGTAATGTTACGTGCTCGTATGCCTGGCGGTATCATCAAGCCAGAGCAATGGTTAGCGATTGATAAGTTTGCTGAAGAGAAAACCAGCTATGGCAGTATTCGTTTAACCACGCGTCAAACGTTCCAGTTCCATGGTGTGCTTAAGCCAAACATTAAAGGTATGCACCAAATGCTTAATAGCGTGGGTATTGACTCAATTGCAACGGCGGGCGACGTAAACCGAAACGTATTATGTACAACGAACCCAGTTGAGTCTGAGCTTCACCAAGAAGCTTACGAGTGGGCAGCGAAGATCTCTGAGCACCTATTACCAAAAACCAAAGCGTACGCTGAAATTTGGTTAAATGGCGAAAAGAGTGAAACTACTGAAGAGCCAATCTTAGGTTCAACTTACTTACCGCGTAAGTTTAAAACCACAGTAACAATTCCACCGAACAATGAAGTGGATGTGCATGCGAACGACTTAAACTTCGTGGCAATCGCAGAAAACGGCAAGTTGGTTGGCTTTAACGTGTTAGTGGGTGGTGGTCTTGCGATGACTCACGGTGATACAGCAACGTATCCTCGTAAAGCAGATGACTTTGGTTTCATTCCACTTGAGCACACGTTAAAAATTGCTGAGCACGTGGTGTCTGTACAGCGTGATTGGGGTAACCGCTCAAATCGTAAAAATGCGAAAACTAAATACACACTAGACCGTGTAGGTTCTGATGTATTTAAAGCTGAAGTTGAAAAACGTGCCGGTGTTCAATTTCAGCAGAGCCGCCCGTATGAGTTCACTCACCGTGGTGACCGTATCGGTTGGGTTGAAGGTATTGATGGTAAGCACCACTTAACGCTGTTTATCCAAAGTGGCCGTATTTTAGATTACCCAAACCAACCACTTAAAACAGGCTGTCGTAAAATTGCTGAAATTCACCAAGGTGATTTCCGCATGACTGCAAACCAAAACTTGATCATCGCAGGTGTTCCGGCTGATCAAAAAGCGGTAATCGAAGAAATTGCTCGCAACCATGGCTTAATTGATGACAGCCATACAGAGCAGCGTAAAAACTCAATGGCGTGTGTGGCATTACCAACCTGTCCGCTAGCGATGGCTGAGGCAGAGCGTTATTTACCAAGCTTAATTGAGAAAACAGAAGCGCTATTAGCTAAGCACGGCATTAGCGATGACAACATCATTATGCGTGTTGTGGGTTGTCCGAATGGCTGTGGCCGCGCCATGTTGGCAGAAGCGGGTCTGGTTGGTAAAGGTCCGGGTAAATACAACGTGTACTTAGGCGGTAACCGCGAAGGCACGCGTATTCCAAAATTGTATTTAGAAAATGTCGGCGAAGACGTATACCTAGACGCATTCGATAAGCTAATTGGCCAATGGGCAAGTGAGCGTAATGAAGGCGAGTGTTTTGGTGATTTTGTAATTCGCAAAGGCATTGTTGCTGAAGTTAAAGTTTCAGTAACCGATTTTCACGCATAATTTTATAAGCGACACCGCTTTAAGGTTTGGAATTAACCATGAGTGAATTTAAAGACATCTTAACGATGAGCAAAGAAGACCAAACAGCCATGCTGGCTGATATTAATGGTCTTCTGACTGATAAAAGCGCAGAAGAGCGTGTTGCGTGGGCACTTGAAAACTTACCAAGCACGCACTTTTTGTCGTCGAGCTTTGGTATTCAAGCGGCTGTGATGTTGCACTTAGTGACATCAAAGCAGCCAGATATTCCTGTGGTACTGACTGACACGGGCTATTTGTTCCCTGAGACTTATCAGTTCATTGAACAAATGACGGAGCGACTTTCGCTTAATCTTAAGGTTTATAAAGCACAGCTTAGCCCAGCGTGGCAAGAAGCAAAGTTTGGTAAACTTTGGGAGCAAGGTGAAGAGGGTATTAAGCAGTACAATCAACTGAATAAAGTTGAGCCAATGACTCGCGCTTTAAACGAGCTGCAAGCAGGCACCTGGTTTAGTGGTTTGCGCCGTGACCAGTCATCAAGCCGTGCTGATAAGCAAATTGTTGAAATTAGCCGTGGCACAGTGAAAGTGTACCCACTTATCGAGTGGAATAACCGCGATATTTATCAGTATCTAACTAAGCATGATTTGCCGTATCACCCGCTTTGGGAGCAAGGTTATGTGTCTATGGGGGATGTTCACACCACCCGTAAACTTGAGCCTGGCATGACAGAAGAAGAAACGCGTTTCTTCGGTTTAAACCGTGAATGTGGCTTACATATTGATGGTGACGGTATCTAATCCTAAATTCCTATCAGAATTTTCTCAAAGCGCAGCTTAGCCTGCGCTTTTTTTGTGCTATTTATATACAATCCCTGGCTCAATTTTATGAGAGAAAATTATGAGTCGTGCCGTTGTTTTTTTATTATTGCTATTAATTACGCCTTTAGTGCGAGCAGAAACTTTACGTGTTGCGTTGTATGACACGGATTACCCACCTTATCATTTTGTTGATAGCGGTCAAAAAGGCCTAGTCGCTGACCTATTAAGCCGCTTTGCCGAAAAATATAATTATGATCTTCAGTACATGCTGGTACCAGAAGTGCGTTCGCAGCATTTACTTGATGAGGGTCAGGTTGATGTTCGTTTAGAGTCTGAGCAATGGTATCGTGGAGATAATCAATATTATTGGAGTGATAGTATTGCGATTGTTGAAGATATTTTAGTTATGCCCAGAGGTTGTCATATTCCAGCGATTGATGAGCTCGGCGGCTATGTGTTGATGGCTCGCTTTGGTTACACTTACCCGCAATTTGAAGCATTGTTTGCAGCTGGCAAGTTGCATCGTGAAGATTTTTACTCTGAAATAGATATGTTGAATGCTTTAGTCGATATGCAGCAAAATCAACGTGTTGCCGTCATCTCAAAAAACACATTGCAGTGGTATGCCTCAAGAAATCATGTCTTTAAGAAATTCACGGTAAGTGATTACAGTGTGGGTAGAGCGCCGATGCAATTACAGTTTACATACAATGAAAAAGGTAAGCATATGAGCGAGCAATTTAACGAATTTATGAAAAATCTTAAATCATCCGGTGAATTTGCTAAGATTGAGAGTAACTACCAATAATCGGTAAATGGAATGATTAAGCGTTTTTGTTATCTTGCGGTTATGTTGCTACTGACCAGTGTTGCCCTGCTGTTTTACATTAAAAAGCCAGACGGTAAACCTTACCTAGAGCTGAGCATGTTCGAGCGTTACGCAGAAAAAGTAAGTGGTGATGTGAGTGATTTTGCTTCGCAAGGTGCCGATACACTGACCAGCCAAGCAAAAAAGCTCACTGAGACGTTGAGCTTTAGCAAAAACGCGGATGCACCTGTCGTCGTGTATAAATGGCAAGATGAACATGGTCAGTGGCACTATGCTGATACCCCTCACCCTAATTACGTTAGTACTACAGTAACTTTGGATCCGAACGATATAACTGTGTTACCTGCAGAGACTTTTCAAGCTGATGAAAAGCAAGCTGCAACAGTTAAAACTGACGAAGTACCTTCAGCGCTTGGGATATACGACCCTAAAAATGTACAAAAGATGATGCAAGATGCTGAGCAAGTAAAACAGCTTATGGAGCAACGTAACAAGCAACTTGAGCAGCAGCTCAAAGAGCAAGGTGGGAATTAGCTTTGTTTGTTTTGAGCTGTGAGATCGCTTTCCATTTTCATCAGTAAAATAGTGAGATAAATTTTGGTGGGTAACGAGAACAGCACACCAACAGCAATACACGCTGCGCTTATCATAATGCCATGTATACCCATGCTATCACTTAAGTAATTGCCGGCTAATAAAGAATGCCCCAAAATGATTAGACAAATACCTAAAATAATAAAGGTTTTTAAGATTCGAATGATGGTTTGTTCAGTCATACAAGCACCTCACTTTAGCCTTAATTAAAGTGTAGGTACTGTTGTCATTAAGAGGATTGTTCTAAATCAAGCAAGTGTCGGTTATTTGTCTAATTTTAACGCGCTGGTTTTTATGCGCTTTTCATTTTTTGTAAATAAGTGTGTTGCTCTAAACTGTAATTTATACCAATTCGCTTAATTAAGTGGTCTATTTTGAGGCAATAAAACCTCGTTGATAACAAGGCAAAAATTTCGTTATTTAGTTTGTTCTAAATCAGAAATTTTTAACGCAGGTAGCGACAGGTTTAATCCCTCAAAATGATTAAGTATTATTGCGGATTGGTATTACTGGTGTTCTAAACAAAAAAGGGGCTGAAAATTCAGCCCCTTAGTTAACTTAAAAGCAATTACTGCTCAGCCAGCATATTACGCAGAACATACTGTAAAATACCGCCATGTTTGTAGTAGTCCCATTCTTTCGGGGTATCTATACGTACATCAACACTAAAGCTAATTTGTTTGCCTTCGCTGTTAGTGGCAATCACACTGACTTCATTGGTTTTGTCGTATAAGCCTTCAAAATCGAACGACTCTTGGCCGGTTAAACCGAGTGACTCATAGCTTTCACCTTCTTTAAATTGTAGGGGTAAAACACCCATACCAATCAGGTTTGAACGGTGAATACGCTCATAGCTTTGTGCAATAACGGCTTTAACACCAAGCAGAAGTGAACCTTTAGCAGCCCAGTCGCGTGATGAGCCTGTGCCATATTCCGCGCCCGCTAAAATAATCAGTGGCGTGCCATCTTGCTGATATTGCATCGCTGCATCATAAATGCTGGCGAGCTCATCGCTTGGTTGCATACGGGTCACACCACCTTCGGTACCCGGTGCTAATAGATTACGTAAACGCACATTAGCAAAGGTACCTCGCATCATTACTTCGTGGTTACCACGACGCGAACCGTACGAGTTAAATTGTGCTTTTTGCACACCGTGCTCTTGCAAGTAAAGACCTGCTGGGGCATCTGCTTTAATCGCACCTGCTGGCGAAATGTGGTCAGTGGTTACTGAGTCACCTAATTTTGCTAAACAGCGCGCACCACTAATGCTAGGAATGCCAGGAGGCTCAATCTCCATGCCATCAAAGAATGGCGCTTTTTTGATGTAGGTTGACGCATCATCCCAATCATAAAGTTTGCCATCAGGAATTTGAATTTTCTGCCAACGATCATCACCTTGATACACATTGCCATAGCTTGATGCGAACATTTCTTTGGTGACAGTTTCGCGCACGAGTTCGTTCACTTCACTAACACTTGGCCAAATATTTTTTAGATAAATGTCATTACCATTTGGGTCTTGCGCAAGCGGCTCATTGTAAACGTCGATATCTGTACGACCCGCAATTGCGTAAGCAACCACAAGGGGTGGTGAGGCTAAGAAGTTCATTTTCACATCTTGGTGAATACGGCCTTCAAAGTTACGGTTACCCGATAAAATAGAGCTTACAACCAGTTTATGTTTTTGAATTGCTTCACTGATTTCATCAGCTAAAGGCCCTGAGTTACCGATACAGGTTGTACAACCATAACCGACAAGGTTAAAGCCTAACGAATCTAAATCATCCATTAAGTCGGCTTTTTTCAAGTAATCAGTCACCACTTGTGAGCCAGGAGCAAGTGAGGTTTTAACCCATGGCTTAACCTTTAATCCTAATTGTTTGGCTTTTTTAGCCACTAGGCCAGCAGCTAAAATAACACTTGGGTTTGACGTGTTTGTACAACTTGTAATTGCAGCAATGACACAAGCACCATCATTAAGCTCAAACTCTTCGCCTTTAAAGTTAACCTTAGCTGCGCCCATAAACTGTGCTTCGTTTACTGGCTCATCAGGGTTAGTGGTTGGGCCCTCGTCTTCAATGCGCGCCTCTTGAACATCGCTTTTATCGCGATGTTGCATACGTTCTTCTTGAAAGCCTTTTAAATGCTCACCAATGATGCTACCTGCTTTATCAAGGGCAATTCTATCTTGCGGGCGCTTAGGTCCAGCAAGGCTTGGCACAACATCGTCAAGTGATAACTCTAGTGTGTCGGTATAATGAGCTTCATCGCCAGGGTTACGCCATAAACCTTGGTGCTTAGCATAGTCCTCGATGAGTTTAAGTTGTTTGTCATCGCGGTTAGTTAAACGTAGGTAGTTGATGGTTTCATCATCAATTGGGAAAATACCGCAGGTTGCACCATACTCAGGCGCCATGTTTGCAATAGTTGCACGGTCTGCAAGTGGTAAATCAGCTAGACCATCACCATAAAACTCAACAAATTTACCTACTACGCCATGCTTACGCAGCATTTCTGTCACGGTTAGTACAAGGTCGGTTGCGGTCGTACCTTCTGGCAGGCGACCATTGAGCTTAAAGCCAACGACCTGTGGAATAAGTAAGCTGATTGGTTGACCAAGCATTGCGGCCTCGGCTTCAATCCCACCGACACCCCAGCCTAGTACCCCAAGACCATTGATCATGGTGGTGTGCGAATCGGTTCCGACTAGGGTATCTGGGTAGGCGAGTGATTTACCATTTTTACTATCGTTAAATACCACGCGGGCTAAATATTCTAAATTTACTTGGTGTACGATGCCGGTTGCTGGTGGCACGACTTTCAAGTTATCGAAGGCAGTTTGCCCCCAGCGTAAAAATTCGTAACGCTCTTTGTTACGCTCATATTCAAGTTTTGCATTTAAGTCGAATGAATCATCTTCACCGTAGCCGTCAACTTGCACAGAGTGGTCAATAACAAGCTCGGCAGGCGACAGTGGATTAATTTTCGCAGGGTCGCCGCCAAGTTTTTCCATGGCATCACGCATCGCGGCTAAATCGACAATGGCGGGTACGCCGGTAAAATCTTGCATTACAACGCGAGCGGGCGTAAACGCGACTTCTGCTGATGGTTTCGCTTGTGGATCCCAGTTTAGTAAAGCATCGATATCTTGCTTTTTAATATTAACGCCATCTTCATTGCGCAACAGGTTTTCAAGTAAGATTTTTAGAGAGAATGGCAGACGTTTTGCTTTGTCGCCTAAACCTTGTAAAGAGTGAATATGATATTGCTCACCATTAATCGTAAGCTGCTTTTGGGTATCAAAACTGTTATTCATTATTTGCCCCTGTGGTTTGAGCAAGCAATTTGGCTTGCTTTGTTGTTTCCTTTTCGAAATAGACACAGTGTTATTGCAAACTTAATACCAGCTGAGAAATTCATCTAGCTGATGAAAAAATATGCTACCTAATATAGTTGCTGCTGATGTGATTTATTTCAAGGGAAGGGGGCAGATAAAAAGGGTAGTCACTTTAAACTACCCTCAGAAATAAGTGTTTTTAGTTAAGCCAGTTTTGTTGTTTACCTTTATGGCTAATAAACAATAATAGTAAACCAATAACGATCACGCACAATGGCATTGCTAATGCGCTAGTACCAAACATAGCAAGGCTATCTATCACCACAAAATTATAATATTGCTGGACTAATACGGCGATAAACGAGATTAAAAATAACTCGCGCGCAAGGGCTTTTTTTGTCAGTAATAAGATGCTCGCAAAACTTGCTGCAAACACGGCTATCGCAAAGGCAGCCGTTGACCAGAGCGGTATGTCGCGGTATGCGGCTTGTTGTGCTTCGGGGAGTTGGTTAATCATTTCGGGTGTGATCAACAGTTGCATTATAAATGCAATGACACCTAAAAGATTCCATACAAGGGCTGCCCAAGCAAGTGGCTTGAGCCAAGCTGGAGGATTCATAAATCACCTTTTATTGTTGTTATAATCGCATTCAATTAAAGGTGATTTATGCTAACTAAGCAAGCTCTAGTTAACCAAAAGAGATAGGGCGACGGCCGGTTTTTTCGTCTACTTTTGGTTTTTTAGTACGTTTACGCTTCGATTTTTTTGGCGCTTCTTCAGTGCTTTGTGGTTGTGCTTTTTGTACAGGTTCCGGTGGGCGAGGATTCGGTGTTGCATCTTCGCTTAAAGTAAGTTGGAACAACTCACCATCGAAAGCCAACACGTCACCACTGTATAATTTTTTCCGTTTTATTGTACAAATTTCATAGTTAACCCCAACATAACCTTCACCAATTAAGGCTTTTGCTTGGCCGCCTGTTTCGACTAGGTCGAGCACTTTTAACAAGTTGCATAACTCTATTGGCTCTTCTTCTAGTTCAATTTCGATGAAATCTTCGTTCATGTTGGTCTCTCTTAATTCAATCGCAGCCATTATAAAGCCTAGCACTCAATTGAACCAAGATTAAATTTTTAAGCTCTTCAGGCGGTTAAAATTTACAGCAATAAAAAATCTGACATTTTTATAAACAGTAAAAAAACTGCAGTATTTACTGGGTACACTGCGCGCGTTCGGAATTGGTGTACAAATTGCTAAATGCATGTCCGTTTCATTTTTTATTCGTTCAGGAGAAGTTGTAATGGGCGTAAGATCAGCGCTAAGAAAAGAGTTAATGGGTTTGCAAGATTCGTCATTGCTTGCTGCAGATGATGTGCGAGCTTTGTTAACGCAAACAATTAAATCTCAGCCTGAAAAGTCAGAACAAGGTTTTGCGTTAATTTCGCGTTTTAATGATAACCATAGCCAGTTAAGTTCAGGGGAAACAAATAAAGAAAAACTGCTTCAGCATCAAACTCACCGTTTATTTAAAGATATTTTATATACCCGTCAAAGTGTTAATAGTTGGCTAAAAAAACATCTTAATTAATTGATTTATTGTTTTTCTCACTTTAGACTACATTTGTAATCTAAAGTGAGAAAGAATATGAAAAGGATAATTTCGGCAGCCATATTTTTAATTTTGACTGGTTGTCAGCAAGCTACAGTCTACGTATACACAGAAAATCTTGATCAGTCGCAGTTGCAATCATTAGAGCAAGCATTAAATAAGCAAAGCTTACCCTATGAATACACTCAGCTCCCAGTGCCAAGAGAGTTTGCGGATGCAACCTTAATGTTATCGAGTGATAAAATCCTCACTCATGAAACTGAGCAACTTGCTGAAATTATGCAAGGATTGGGTTATGAAGTTGAAATCAAATACACCACAGATGCCAACCACTTTTACAATCATGGCAATATTGGCTTTTATTTAAAAGCTAAAAATACTACCACTAATTTTACTATGCCGGCTCGTGTACTCACCACAGGATGTGTTGAAGACAAGTATAATGATCTTGTTGTTACATTCAGTGATAAGCAAGCTCACTTTACTCTTGCTGGCGGTAGTAAAGTTACTCTTGATTGGGAATACTTATACGGCCACCTAGTCATTTATTATAAAAACTATTCGCAAAGTTACAGCCATTTAACGCCAGAAGTGAGTACCCCTTTTGGTATGAAACCATCAGACACCTACCGTTACACGGCTCGCGTTAATAGCCCAAGTTGGTTAAATTGCTCATTTCAAATTGTGTATATGGACTAGCTACGTGACTCAAGGTAAGTGCTTAACTTAGTAATACGTTCACTCATACCTTCGATTATGCGATCTTTAATTTTCTCGCGGATCACATTCGGCAAGCGGGTAAGTGCTTCAGGGGTGATAGCTAACAAAATGGTATCAACTTTTGCGCGCGCACTCGTACTGTGCTCGCGGTTATTGATAAAAGCACCTTCACCGATAAATTCGCCAGGCTCAATCGTGCCAAGTTCAAGAAGATGGCTTTGTTTGAATACCATCAGTGAGCCACTTAGCACAATATAAAGTCGTTTATCAGTATCGTATTGTTTGAAAACAGCGCGGCCTTGTTTGACCAAATACAAATGACTGAATGACTCTAATAACACTTGTCGTTCGCTTAATGTGAACTCTCTAAAAAATGGTAATCTGTTAATAATTTCCATTTGTTTAATTAGTGGAATGTGCTCGATTAAATTCATTGACTCACATTGGGTTGCGCGAAATTAGCTAATATTGCGCTCTTTTAGCTTGCGGGTCAATGTATTACGACCCCAGCCGATCTTCACTGCGGCTTCTTGCTTGTGCCCAGCGCAGTTGGCAAGAGCAGTTTTAATCAAGCGAGTCTCGAGTTGTGCTTGAATGGCAGGCCAAATATTCTCTTTACCTTGTTTAAGTTCAAGGTTAAGCCATTGTTGAAATGCATCTAGCCAGTCGCCTTCTTGCTCGATTGGTGTAACTGCGACGATTTCAGGTGGTAAATCTTGTTCACTAATAAGTTCACCCGGCGCCATAACGGTTAACCAACGGCAGGTGTTTTCTAATTGGCGCACGTTACCTGGCCAGTTAAATAGGCGTAGTTGCTCAGTGGCTTTTGGGCTTAAAATTTTGCTGTCAACTTGCAGCTCTTTGGCACTTTTATGTAAAAAGTGTTGTGCTAGTCGTTCAATATCTTCCGTACGCTCACGCAGCGCGGGTAAGCGTAAACGCACTACGTTTAAGCGGTGGAATAAGTCGTCACGAAACTTACCTTGTTTTACCAAGTCTTCGAGGTTTTGGTGCGTTGCAGCAATAATACGTACATCAACTTTAATACTTTGATGGCCGCCCACTCGGTAAAACTCACCATCGGCTAACACGCGTAATAAACGTGTTTGAACGTCGAGTGGCATATCACCAATTTCATCTAAAAATAAGGTGCCGCCATTCGCTTGTTCAAAACGGCCTTTACGAATGCTGTCGGCTCCAGTAAATGCGCCTTTTTCGTGGCCAAATAACTCTGACTCAACTAATTCTTTAGGAATGGCAGCCATATTCAGAGCTATAAATTGGTTTTCTTTGCGTGGGCTGTGGTTATGCAGGGCGCTTGCAACTAGCTCTTTACCTGTCCCTGACTCACCATTAATCAGCACGCTCATACTTGATGCTGATAATTTACCGATCGCGCGAAACACCTCTTGCATTGCAGGTGCTTCACCGATGATATGCGCATTGGTTTGTGGTGCTTGTTTGCGTTTAGTTTTCTTCGTTGAGTTAGCGCGACATGCGCTTTCTACCAGTGCCACGGCTTCGTCTAAGTCAAACGGTTTGGCGAGGTACTCAAACGCCCCTTTTTGGAAGGCATTTACCGCCGAATCTAAATCCGAGTGAGCTGTCATGATAATAACAGGTAAGCCAGGATTTTGCTCGGCAATTGTTTCGAGTAACGCCATACCGTCCATGCCAGGCATACGCACATCAGATACCAATACCGTGGGCTGGCTAAACTTTAATGCGTTAAGCACATCTTGTGCGTTTGCATAGCTTTCAGTGTCAAATCCTGCACGTGCCAACGCTTTTTCCAATACAAAGCGAATTGAGGCATCATCATCAACTAACCAGACTGTTTTCATGACTACTCCAAAAAACCATTAATCCGTAAAAGGCAAATAGATATTAAATTCTGTATGGCCTGGCCAACTGTCACAATCAATGTGGCCGTCATGTTGGTCAACCAAGGTTTGCGCTATCGATAAACCAAGCCCTGATCCATTTTCTTTGTTGGTGATCATTGGGTAGAACAAGGTTTCACGTAAGCTCTTGTCTATACCTGGGCCGTTATCCGAAATTTGGATCAGCAAGGTTTTTTTTGGTGCCTTACCCGGGCGCCTGTGTTGATGATTGATGCGAGTTTTTATCCTTATCTCGCCACCATCAACAAGTGCCTGTTGTGCATTACGAATAATGTTCAGTACCACTTGCTGAATTTTACTCTGATCTATGTATACACTCGGTATACTTGGATCATAGTCTTTCACTAAAGTGATATTGGCATTGTTGTCTAACATGCTCAGTTTAATCACCGACTCTAACGCTTGGTGAATATTGCCATGGGATTTGTGTGGCAGTTGATTCGGACCAAGTAAACGGTCGACAAGCTCGCGTAAACGGTCTGCTTGTTCAATGATTAATTCGGCACATTGATCACGTTCTTGCTGATCAACCTCATACTGCAATAATTGCGCCGCTCCGCGAATTCCACCTAAAGGATTTTTAATTTCATGTGCTAAACCACGAATAAGGTTACGGGCAGCTTGATATTGATGCATTTGATTCGAAGCTTGGTCATGGCGAATTTCATCATCCATTTGGCGGCATTCGAACAGGATATAATTTTCATCGTTGCTACTTATTCGGCGTGTACTAATAGTTAACTTGGCATGGCGAGAATCGACGAACACCACGTCAGCTCTATGTTGGTGGCAATCGACACCGTCAAACAACGAATACTGAGCAATACGTTTTAAATCTATCGAGTGGTAGTTAAATAGGTTGTCGAACGGTTGGTTGATGATACGTTTTGGGCCTAAACCTAAAAGCTCACTGGCGCTATCGTTTGCGTAAACCAGTTTAAAATCATGATCGAGTAAAATAACAGCAGTACTTAAATTTTTCCAAATACTGTCGAGTAATTGAGAATTAAAATGTAAATCTCTGAGCATGGTTGCACCATTTTAGTGCGTTTCAATTTAGTGCAGCTTAGCATACTCTTTTTGCTTTGCGAGACATCATGTCGAAAATTCTAATTTCCGTTATTAATTGAAGTTCTGTGCATGAAAAAAGTGCTGACTGGGCTAACTGAAACGAGTTTATTATTTGCATCAAAAAGTTTCGCTTGTAATGTGTGTTCGCCTCGAAAGACCTCTCTTAGAGCAAAGGTCGTGCTATTACTTGGTGCGCCATGAGGTGAACCATCAACGAGTAATTGAACTTTGAAACCAGTTTCAAAACGGGGGCTGATTCGTGTAGTAACATAAACAGAACCTGTATTTTCTCTCACAGTTTCTTCATTTGCGGGGGCTGCAATTGACACTTTAAAGTTAACAGGGACTGCACTTGGAGCAGTATCAAGAATACTGGTATCAGCTGCAGGCATTGTAAGGTTTTGGGTATTTAACTTGACCTCAGTAGCACCGGGGCGAGGAGTATCAGAAAATACTAATACACCATTCTCATCTTTCCAAGAATAGACTTTTTGTGCTGCTGTATAACCAAAAAAGCTTGCAAATAATAACGATAATACCAATAAGGTTGTGCTTTTCACCCTGCGACCCTGCATTTTTTCACTTAACTAAAACTGTAGAGTAGAACCCGCTCAATTACCATTAAAAAAGCCCGCAGAGCGGGCTTGAGAACACACATTTATTATCTTTTAGATAATTCTGATACAGCGTGTATTACACGCTGTAGTACATTTCGAACTCAACTGGGTGAGTTGTCATGTTAAGTTTTTCAACTTCTTGGCTCTTAAGCGCGATGTATGCATCGATTAGGTCATCAGTGAATACGCCACCTTGAGTTAAGAACTCACGGTCTGCGTCTAATGATGCAAGTGCTTCTTGTAAAGAAGATGCAACTTGTGGGATCTCAGCTGCTTCTTCAGCAGGTAGATCGTATAAATCTTTGTCCATTGCATCGCCAGGGTGGATCTTGTTCTTGATACCGTCTAGGCCAGCCATAAGCATTGCAGAGAATGCTAAGTATGGGTTAGCTGTTGGATCAGGGAAACGTACTTCGATACGACGTGCTTTTGCAGACGGTACCACTGGGATACGGATTGAAGCAGAACGGTTACGTGCAGAGTATGCAAGCATTACAGGAGCTTCGAAGCCTGGTACTAAACGCTTGTATGAGTTCGTTGACGCGTTAGCGAATGCGTTGATTGCTTTAGCGTGCTTGATGATACCACCGATGTAGTAAAGTGCCTCTTCAGAAAGACCTGCGTATTTGTCACCAGCGAAGATGTTTACGCCATCTTTACCTAGAGATTGGTGACAGTGCATACCAGAACCGTTATCACCTACGATTGGTTTAGGCATGAATGTCGCTGTTTTTCCGTATAAGTGAGCCATGTTATGGATAACATATTTCATCTCTTGGATTTCGTCAGCTTTTAATACCATTGTATTGAAGCGAGTTGCGATCTCATTTTGACCTGCAGTTGCTACTTCGTGGTGGTGAGCTTCTACTACTTGACCTAGTTCTTCAAGAACTAAACAAGTTGCTGAACGCCAGTCATGTGATGAATCAACAGGTGAACACGGGAAGTAACCGCCTTTAACACCTGGACGGTGACCCATGTTGCCGCCTTCATAATCTTTATCTGAGTTCCAAGCTGCTTCTACAGAATCGATTTTGTACATAGAACCAGACATGTCTGATTTGTATTTAACGTCATCAAAAAGGAAGAATTCTGGCTCTGGACCGAATAATACAGTGTCAGCAATACCAGTAGAGCGCATGTACTCTTCAGCGCGTTTTGCAACAGAACGTGGATCACGCTCGTAACCTTGAAGTGTTGAAGGCTCAACGACGTCACAACGTACGATTAGTGTAGCTTCTTCAGAAAACGGGTCCATTTTCGCAGACTCAGGAACAGGCATAAGTACCATGTCTGATTCGTTGATACCTTTCCAGCCAGCAATTGAAGAACCGTCAAACATTTTGCCGTCTTCGAAGAAATCTTCATCAATTTGATGATGAGGAATAGAAACATGCTGTTCTTTACCTTTGGTATCAGTAAAGCGTAAATCAATGAACTTAACGTCATTTTCTTTGATAAAATCTAAAACCGATTGTGACATGTGTCCTCCAATTGTTGGGTTTTATTTTTGCTGCATTATTGCTTTTCGCTTATATAAGCTGGTTTCGTGCCATGTTTTTAACACCTTGTTTAGGCTTGTAAAAAGTGAACAGGACTTCGTTTTGTTAACTTTTGTTGCACTAAGTTGGTGCGTAAAAAGATCATTCTGGTGCGTAAAAAGTGCGACCTTGTTTTGCACAATTATTGAGCGTGCCAATTTTTCGGTTATGAACACTATTTAGTGCCAAAATATGGTTCAAAAACTAAAATTTCGCCAGTATTGAGCTCAGATTCACTTTAATTTTCATAAATTTGTCATTTATAAAACAGATACTTATAAAAAGCCTGAAGAAAGTTTATAAATTTATATTGGATAAACTTTCATCCATGCCATTATTAAGGGATAATATGCGCCCTTTTAAATCCTATGCTGGGACATCTGGTGAAAACGCAGGTGACTGCGTAGATCTTGCAGGATCAATGAGATTCAATTTCTCTGAGAAAAAATATGAGCATCGAAAAGTTAAGAAATATAGCGATTATCGCCCACGTTGACCACGGTAAAACAACTTTGGTTGATAAACTGCTTGAGCAATCAGGCACATTAGAAACGCGCGGCGGTAACGAAGAGCGCGTAATGGACTCAAACGACATTGAGAAAGAACGTGGTATTACCATTTTAGCTAAGAACACAGCTATCTCTTGGAACGACTACCATATCAATATCGTAGACACCCCAGGACACGCCGACTTCGGTGGTGAAGTAGAACGCGTACTTTCGATGGCTGACTCAGTATTACTACTTGTTGATGCTCAAGAAGGTCCAATGCCGCAAACGCGTTTCGTAACGCAAAAAGCATTCGCACAAGGTTTAACGCCGATTGTTGTTATCAACAAAATCGACAAACCAGGCGCACGTCCTGACTGGGTTATGGACCAAGTTTTCGATTTATTCGATAACCTAGGTGCAACTGACGAACAGTTAGACTTTAAAGTAATCTATGCATCAGCTATCAACGGCTGGGCAACAATGGATTTAGACGAGCCATCAGATAACATGGAACCAATGTTCCAGATGATCGTTGACGAAGTATCTCCACCGGATGCAGATCCTGAAGGTGCTTTCCAAATGCAAATTTCTCAGCTTGACTACAACTCATACATCGGTGTTATCGGTGTAGGTCGTATCAAGCGTGGTACTGTTCGTCCTAACCAACAGGTTACTGTTGTAAGCGCAGACGGTACTAAGCGTAACGGTAAAGTTGGCCAAGTAATGAGCTACTTAGGTCTTGAGCGTCATGAAGCAGAATCTGCAGGCGCAGGTGACATCATTGCAATCACTGGTCTTGGTGAGCTGAAAATCTCAGACACTATCTGTGATGTAAACACCGTTGAAGCATTACCACCACTAAGCGTTGATGAGCCTACAGTAACAATGACGTTCTCTGTAAACACATCACCATTTGCTGGTAAAGAAGGTAAATTCGTAACGTCACGTAACATTCTTGAGCGTTTACAAGCTGAGCTTGTTCACAACGTTGCATTACGTGTTGAAGAAACTGACAACCCAGATAGCTTCCGTGTTTCTGGTCGTGGTGAGTTACACTTAGGTATCTTAATCGAGAACATGCGTCGTGAAGGTTACGAGCTTGCGGTATCTCGTCCACAAGTAATCCTTCGTGAAGTTGATGGTCAAAAAGAAGAGCCATACGAAACACTTACAATCGACTGTCAAGAAGAGCACCAAGGTTCTATCATGGAACAAATTGGTCTTCGTAAGGGTGAACTAACAGACATGTCTCCAGATGGTAAAGGCCGTGTACGTATGGACTTTATGATCCCAAGCCGTGGCTTAATTGGTTTCCAAACTGAATTCATGACATTAACGTCTGGTTCTGGTCTTCTTTACCACACATTTGATCACTACGGTCCACATAAAGGCGGTACTATCGGTGCTCGTAAGAATGGTGTAATGATTGCAAACGCAACTGGTAAAGCACTTACTAACGCATTATTCAACTTACAAGACCGTGGTAAGTTATTCATCGGTCACGGTGTTGAAGTTTACGAAGGTATGGTTATCGGTATCCACAGCCGTGACAACGACCTAACTGTAAACGCGCTTAAAGGTAAGCAACTTACAAACGTTCGTGCATCGGGTACAGATGAAGCACAAACGCTTGTTCCACCACTAAACTACACGCTTGAACAAGCGATTGAGTTCATCGATGATGACGAGTTAGTGGAAGTAACACCTGAGAACATCCGTATTCGTAAGCGTCACTTAACTGAAAGTGAGCGTAAGCGTGCGAGCCGTGCAGCTAAAGACTAATAACGTCTTTTAGTTTTGCAAAATAGAAGCCGCCGTATTGAAAAATACGGCGGTTTTTTGTTGTAATGATTAGCCGTCAGCCGTAAAAAATCGAGAAGTTAGATTTCAGAAGTCAGATATCAGTTGATCGAGAGGGTGGTTTTATTTTTTATGTAATTACACAAACAATCTTGTTGTTGAGGAATGTATTTTACTTTGTTCTAACCACTAACCACTAACCACTAACCACTAACCACTAACCACTAACCACTAACCACTAACCACTAACCACTAACCACTAACCACTAACCACTAACCACTAACCACTAATCACTAACCACTTTTTACTAACTCCCCCATCTGTACTATCTTTTCTAAATCCAACTTGCAGGAGAGTAAGATGTATTTAGTTAGACTGATTTATACAAGTGAAATTAGCGATGGGTTTGGGCCTAATGATATTGAGGATATTCTCGAAAAGGCGAAAAAGAAAAATGCTGAATGTAATGTAACAGGGCTACTTTGTTTTAATAGTACTCATTTTATGCAGTGTCTTGAAGGATCGCGAAAAGCAGTGAATGCAACGTATCATCGTATTTTGAATGATAAAAGGCATCGCAACATTATCATGCTGAACTATTGCGAAATTGCAGAGCGGGAATTCGAAAAATGGTCGATGGGGTACATACCATATTCAAAACTAACAACGCCATTAAATATTAAATACTCAGGTACTAGCGATTTTAATCCATTAGCAATGTCAGCAGGAAGTGCTCACAAATTGATGCTTGCTTTGCGAGACTCCATGCTGGATAAAGTTATTTAATATTAGCCCGTACCTTTAAAGCGAGATTTGCTCTCCTTCGTTCATTATATAAACCGGAACTTGGCTGTTCATCTGCTTTTGCATATTTAACAACCTAAGTAATGCCGAATGACTTGAATGGTCACCCATTTGCCAGCTTGAGTTGCCGTAACCCCATGGGATCATCACTTTACAGCTTAACTCTTCTGCCGCGTTTAATGCATCTTCAGGTGTAGTATGAACATAACGATACCACTTACCATCTTCTTCATGGTAGTAGGAAGCAATTGGCATTAAGCACACATCAATCTCGCCGTATTTTTGCTTAATATCTTGAAAGTGTTTTGAGTAACCGGTATCACCAGCAAAAAACAAGGTCTTACCATTTTGCTCAAGTAGCCAACCATTCCATAAGTCTTTATTGTGGTCGTCGTAAATAAAGGGAACCATAATGCGACTACTAAAGTGATGGGCCGGCACCGAATGAATCGTTAGGTCATTAATTTGTGTACTTGCATACCACGCCATCTCTGAAATATTAAAGCCACCAGTCGGAAAATTATCTGCAAAGCCTAGTGGCACTAAATAGCGGGGAGCATTACCAATTTCTTCGATATCTGCTTTATTAAAATGGTCATAGTGAATGTGTGAGTACATTACCGCGTTTAAACCTTCGAGCTCTGATTTAGTAGGCCAAAATCCGGGCTTACGATAACTGCCACCAGCAAGTTTAAAGGCCAAGTCTACGGGTGAGTCAAACTGATCTTTAACAGGGTCAAACAACAGTTGTTCACCATTTGGTGATTGAATATAAAAGCCTGCATGACCTAACCAACGGACTATAAACCCTGTATTTGTTGCTGGAACTATTTGTTCTGCTTGATATTGGCACTGAGAATTGCTGTCATCACATATAAGTAGCTCTGATGGTTCATAGCAATTGTCTGTACAGGTTGTTGGGTATTCTTTATCACCCGGATAAAGGTTGTGGTAGCGACCTTCGAAATCTCCTTCAGTTTTTAATGGGGTTATAGTGCCTTCACCGGCAATAACATTCACTGTATTTGAGTTGCTACATGCGCTTATAAGTGCTGCTGCAATAAGTGTTGAGAGTGTTTTTAAATGCATACTATGCTTACTTTTTATTCTTTGCCGTGAGTTTAGCAAAATAAAAATTAAGATAAATCATTAAAAAGTAACAAGAGGTTACACAAAAAAGCCTACGTTTAAGTAGGCTTTGATATTAATAGCTTGAGCTGATTAGCCCGCTTTATTCATTTGCTCAATGAACTTATTCGAGTCTTCAATTGATTTGTTCATATCGTCCATTAACACTTTAATATCGCGTTTAAGATTTGTGAACTCACCTTTGATAGCTGTAACAGCCTGTGCGTTTAGGTTATGTTTTAAGTACAAAACGTTGTCATGTAAAGATGATAACACGGGTTCCATTTTGCTTTCTGCACTGCGCATTGAGCGAAGCAGTTGATCAAATTGGCGCTTAGTTGCGTTGAGCTTTTTGCTGCTTTCACGTTTTAGTGAGGCGCTTTTGTATTGCTCTAGCTCGTCGGCCCATTCATCAAACAGTGCCTCAGCTACATCTTCTACTTTATTGATATTGTTTGTAACGTCGTTCGCTGCAGCTAAGCTCGACTCGTAATCATCATTCAGTTGATTGTAGGCATCTTGTAGCTCACCACCATCAAAGTTGATCAGCGTGGTTAATCTGTCTAGTGCTGATTGAAACTCTTCTTGTGACTCTTGCTGTGCTTCTTTTGTTTCTTCTACGCGGTCCACTAAAATGTCGCGTTTATGTACACCGACAGACTCCATGGCTGAGTAATAAGCTGACTGGCAGCCCGATAATGCCATTGTAACTGCAAATAGTGGTGCACTTAAAAGTGTCAGTTTTTTCATTGAGAATCCTTTTTAGGTACCTGTCATTTCAAATTATGTGGTGGATTGCTATGATTATCAAAACATTTTAGCAGAAATTAGATTCTATGGACGAGAAGCTCAG
Source organism: Pseudoalteromonas sp. PAST1 (assembly GCF_021532515.1). Lineage (NCBI taxonomy): Bacteria > Pseudomonadati > Pseudomonadota > Gammaproteobacteria > Alteromonadales > Pseudoalteromonadaceae > Pseudoalteromonas > Pseudoalteromonas sp. PAST1. The sequence continues at coordinate 169,786 of NZ_JAKGBH010000001.1, forward strand.
TCGGTATAAGCTGCAAATAAGCATTTTCTTAAAACAACAACCTGCTTGGTGGATGCAGTATCTCAATCGTTGTATTGACGATCAAATCACAGTCAATGCGGGTTATTTGGCTTATGTAACCTTATTATCAATCGTGCCTTTAGTGGCGGTTGGTGTGGCTATTTTTTCTGCTTTTCCAGGATTCGAAAGCACGTTAGTGACCATAGAAAACTTCTTGTTTACTAATCTTGTGCCGACCTCTACAGATGTAATTAAAGAGCATATCAGCGCTTTTGCCGGTAATGCGAATAAAATGACTGCCGTTGGTGTGGGTTTTTTAGCGGCGGTATCTTTGTTACTTATTCGCAATGTCGATGCTACATTAAATCGAATTTGGCGTATTAAGAAAAAGCGTCCAATGATGATTTCGTTTGCCGTTTATTGGATGGTGCTTAGTCTAGGCCCTGTATTATTAGGGGCTAGTATTGGTGTTACTTCATACATCGTGTCGTTAGTGTCGTTTGCCGATCAAGGTATCCCCGGCTTTAGCGGCTTTTTATTGAAGTTATTACCTTACATAATTTCAATGATTGGCTTCATTATGCTCTATACTTTAGTTCCTAACACACGAGTTCCATTTAGAGCGGCAATTCCGGGCGCTTTGTTTGCAGCTATGTTGTTTGAGCTGACAAAAAAAGGCTTTGCTTTGTACATCAGCCACTTCCCATCATACGAAGTTATTTATGGGGCGTTGGCGACAATCCCTATTTTATTTGTATGGGTGTATTTGTCGTGGATTGTCGTATTACTCGGTGCAGAATTTACTGTATGTATCAGCCCTGAGAATATCGAGGACACGCCTGATATAGAGGTTTAAATTCACTGCACCTAAGGAGAGCGAGGTGCAGTTACATCCACAATATGTTGCCAACCGTGATTATCACTTAAGTGTTGGCGATGGTCATCAAATCCATGTGCAAGAATATGGTGCGTCTACAGGGATTGCTGTGGTGTTATGCCATGGCGGTCCTGGTGCGGGTCTATGCCCTGAAAATTGCCGCTTTTTCGACTTAGAACGTTTTCGAGTGATCATGTTCAGTCAGCGCGGTTGCGGTCACTCAACACCCCATGATAGTTCAACCAATACCACCTCAGAATTAGTTGCCGATCTCGAGTATTTACGCCAGCAACTGGGTATTGAAAAGTGGCTGGTGTGTGGTGAGTCATGGGGTGCCACTTTGGCACTTGTCTATGCTATTCATCACCAAGAGCATGTTGCAGGGCTTATTTTACGGGCTAGCTTTTTAGCATGTAACAGTGACTTCGAGTGGCTTTACACAACAAAAGGAGCCGGCGCGCATTTTTACCCTGAGTGCTTTAATGAATTTGCACATGATTACACTGATTGGCACGCCTTACTCGACTTTTATCAGCAGCAACTAAACAATGATGATCAAATTAAAGCCAGTAAATTTGCCAAGTTATGGTGTCATTGGGAGCAGGTGCTATGTCATGGTGAGCCTTTGACAAACTGGAGTTTACAGGAGCCCCATGTCGGGTTAAATCAAGCAAAGTTAATGGTGCATTACTTTCGTCATCACTGTTTCATTGAAGAAGGCTTTATCGCAGAAAATGCACATTTACTGACTCATTTACCGATTTGGTTTATTCATGGCCGCGCCGATTTGATCTGTCGATATAGTGCCGTACAGCAGCTTGCTGAACAGTTAAATGCACAATTATTGATTTTAGATGGCATTGGGCACAGCAGCGATAATCAGGTATACTTGGCGGCAATGCGACGTGCCGCAGATTTAATGTATATCAAGTTATCGAGGGATCAATGCAAGGCTTAATTCAAAGAGTAAAACAAGCAAAAGTAGAAGTGGCAGGCGAAGTAGTGGGTGAAATTTCACAAGGTATTTTGCTGCTATTAGGTGTTGAAAAACAGGATACCGAGCAAAGCGCCCAGAAGCTTTTACACAAAGTCAGCAATTACCGCATTTTTACCGATGAACAAGGAAAGATGAACTTAAGTTTGAATGATATCAAAGGTGAGCTTTTAGTGGTTTCGCAGTTTACCTTAGCAGCCGACACTAAAAAGGGTATGCGTCCAAGCTTTTCAAGTGCTGGCACGCCAGAGCAAGCCAATACGCTCTATGAGTATTTTATTGCAGAGGCTAAAAAAGCAGGCTTAACAGTGGCTACAGGGCAATTTGGTGCTGATATGCAAGTAAGCCTATGTAACGATGGTCCAGTTACTTTTAATTTATCTGTGTAATACCAACCCGCAATAATACTTAATCATTTTGAGGGATTAAACCTGTCGCTAACTGCGTTATAAATTTCTCATTTAGAACAACTAAATAACGAAATTTTTGCCTTGTTATCAACGAGGTTTTATTGCCTCAAAATAGACTACTTAATTAAGCGGATTGGTATAAGTATTTTTATTTTTTGATCATCACGATATGATTCACGTAGTCGGGGATTTTTACAATGCTTGGGCGCTTGCCAAACTCGGTGATTAGCAGGTGCTCAAGTTGTTTTAGTTGCGATGGGTGATTGGATAAAAAATTAATGAACAACAAGCCATCTTTTGCCATCGCTGCTCTTAGTTTGGTGTAAAACAGGTGCTTGTATAAAAATAATGGTGCATCTACCTCACTGAATAAATCTAAGATGATCCAATTGTATTCGTTGTTTTGCTCTAATACTTGCTGCGCATCAAAACAGTGCAGGTTATTGGCATGGTCGCCACCAAAGTAACGTTTATAGCAGTGAATTATGTCGGGGTTTTTATCAACCGATGTCAGTTGGCTATCAGGGTAGGTGTGCTGTAAGTAGTTACGAATAGCACCACCGCCTAGGCCTAATTCTAAAATCTTTTTCGGTTCCTCTAAGTCTTGCCATAGCTTTGCAAGGTATTGTAAATGAGGGAAAAGTAATCTGGCAGGTCGGCGTTTTTCAATGACCGATTGCAGAGTTTCGTTGATCAGTAACCAGCGTAATTGGTTAAGTTGCCTAACTTGAATACTGTAATTGCCTTGTTTATGCCAATAAATGAGCTGCCCTAATCGGTGACAGTCCTCAATAAAACTATGTTTTACTGCGCCACTGGGTTCAAGAAAATGTTCCATATTTCGGGCCTTTAGCGTGTTATTATAATAATTAGACAATTATTTCAGCATAGACCAGTAAGCATAAAGTGCAATTGTGCATTGGTTTTTACAGCTGTGAATAATAATTTAGGCTGGGTCACCAAAGTATTATTCCAACTTGATAGAAGATCGCGTATCGTAATTCGCATTCAAAAGGCCATGAGAAAAACAACAGACCCGTGGCTGAATTATCACAGGAGTTTTTATGTTTAAAGTGACCACCCCGCAAAGCAGCGAAGATTGGCAAGCGTACTATTCATTACGTTGGCAGGTTTTAAGAGCACCCTGGGGCGAGCCGCGCGGTTCTGAACAAGATGACTTAGAGCAAGACGCTGAGCACCGCTTTATCAAAAATAATGATGGCGAAGTATTAGGCGTAGCTCGCCTGCATTTTAATAATCATCAGCAAGCGCAAGTTCGTTATATGGCGGTTGCTGAAGGTAATCGTAACCAGCATATTGGTAGCCGTTTATTACATGAATTAGAAAAAATCGCATGGACTCAAGATGCAGATGAACTGGTATTGTTTGCTCGTGAGCGAGCCCTTGATTTCTATAAGCGTCATGGCTACGAATTAAAAGAAAAAGCACACCTTGCCTATGACGATGTACAGCATTGGAAAATGGTAAAACAAAAACCCTCTGAGCCGGGTTGGTTCCGTCATCCAAACTGGACACAAGTACTACAAAACACGTGGCGTGAGTCGATCCCTATCAGCGATGCAATGGGAATTAAAGTAGAAAGCTATACCGATTGGCAGTTTACTACGCGCGCTGATCTAGATGCGAACTTAAATCTTCATAACACTATGTTTGCCGGCTCGATTTATAGTTTAGCGACCTTAACAGGCTGGGGCGCAACTTACCTAGCGCTTAAAGAAGCTGGCCTTGAAGGGAATATCGTGTTAGCAGATGCCAACATTAAATACCTTAAACCACTGAATAACGATCCTCGCGGGAGTGTTGAGTTGGCTGGCTGTAAAGGCAAGTTGGCGGAGCTAGAGGACAATGGCAAAGCAAGCTACCATGTGCCAGTGAATGTATACGATGGTGATGTGCTAGTAGCAGAATTTGAAGGTCACTTCATCGTTAAAAAATAACGAATATTCAGAGCGAGCTAACTAAAGCTCGCTCTTTAAGTTAAAGCAAGTCAGTTAACAGAATACCCACACCAAAACGTTCAATATCGGCGTTGTAATCAATTAAGCTCTCACCATAACCATTAAAGTATTGTGCATAACCACGTAATCTGCCCCAAAGAGGGAAAGACCAGTCTAGTTGGATTGCGCCGCGGTTATCTGAATTTAAGTTATTACGGGTCATAAAGCTAAACTCATGCTCGTTGTAACGGTATGCACCCGAGAATTCAAAGTAACCCATGTATTTGTAGATATCAGGGTTGTCATCACCTTTAGCTTCTAGTTCATCGTCTTTTTTGTCTTCAGGAATGCGGTACCAAGGCTTAAAGCTAAATACAAAGCCATCTTTTTCCCATAAGAAGTCAGCATAGATACGGTTCCACGAACGTGAATTAGGCTGGCTGCGGCCATTAGATTGATGTGAAGCACCAATTGCAATCGCCATTTCATCGCCCCAAAGCACATGCTCAGGATCAAGGTAGTTCACCCAGAAGATCTCTGGTTCGTAGTTTGTTTCACGAAACGGCGATGAAATATCTTTATTGTAAAATTGCCAAAACGATTGCATGGTAAATGCAAAAAATACGCCCTGATCTTTATCAGAGAAGTCTTCGAAGATTGGCACTTTAATTGATAGTTGATATTTTACTTCCAGGTTATCAAGTGGCTCGCCATCAGTTTGCTCAGCAAGGTCTTTTAGGCCATCAAAAGGGCGCTCATTCGGATTAGATACGTAAGAAAGCGGTAAAATATAGTTACGCTTATGTGGGGTGATCACATTACGGTTTTTCTTGCTCACTTCTTCACGCGCTTTACGTTTGTCTAAAGCGGTGAGCTTTTTGCTTTCATCTAAATCAGAGCACTTTTTACGAAGTTCTTCGAGTGTTTGCTTGCCGTCACCGCCAATAGCTTCGTTCAAAATACACTGCTTTACGAGTTCTAGAGCATCATCTTGTTCGTTAGTTTGTGGTTGTTCAGTTTGAGCAAATACAGGTACAGAAAATAAGCCAGCGGCTGCCAGCCAAATGCGCCATCCCATTGCAGTTCCCTTTCAGTAGACTTGTAAGTAGGTATAATTATAACGATTTTTACATAAGTAACCGTGAACTTGTACTGAATTGTTGAAATTTTAGGTAAATAGAGAGCCCCAAGCTAAGCTTGGAGCCCTGCTGTAACGGCCTAAGAGCATAAGCCGTTGACTCTCACGCAATGAGAAGGGATGAGCTTATAGCTCAAATACGTTGGTAAAAAACTTATAAAGTTCGGTACCTTGATTCACGCTTGCTGAAGCAAAATGCAAAATAGCAATGGCGTCTTTATCAAAACTTAATGTTTGTAGCGGCTGCTCAGAAAGGTAGCGCTCCATTCTTAAAATATGGGCGATAGGCTCACCAGCTTTAATATGGCCGCCCAGTGGGGCAAGGTATTCAACCATGCCACCCATAGGGGCATAGTAAGCTACATAATCTTCAAGCATGCAGGCATAGCGTGTCATCGCTTTTGGATGATACGCAGCATCAACTAATACCTCTTTTTGATTGAGGTAACTTAAAATGCTATTTGCATCTTCAAGTGCCGCACTTAAATCGATTTTTTCTTGGCTACCAAGTTCAACAGTGAATGCTTCGACTTGAACAGCAAATTCACGGCCTTGTTTGGCAAGCTCTTCAGATAGTGACCACCATGGGCAGAAACTCGCTTCATCCATCGCGCCATCAAAATCACTTGGGATCAGTAACACATGCTCGATGTTGAAGTAGCTTGCGCTGTCTTTGGCGTATTCAGGGCAATATAAGTGCTTACTTGAGATAGGCCCAGTGTGAAGGTCTAAAACAATATCTGCCTGATGGGCAAGCTTTTGCAAGTTAAGGGCAATACGCTTACCCGTTGTTAGGCTGTAATCAGGGCCCGTTAATTGACTATCGATGTCAGCAACGAGTGCCTGTTTAAACGCCGCTTTAAGGGTCGCATCATCACAGTCTTTGTGCTGTTCAGCAATCTGTGACGGTAACGCTTTATTAAAGCGGTACATGCGGTTCCAGTTGGTGCCCGTAATTGGATCGAAGCGACCTAAAGTAAACTCACCTGATTTTTGATTGCAACCAATAGGGTTGGCATAAGGCACTAGGGTAATATCGCCACGCAGCTTGAGTGATTTTAGCTGCTCAAGCAATTGATAAATTACTGCATTACCTTGTACTTCAGCGCCGTGCATATTGGCTTGTATATACACGTTTGGGCCTGTGCCATCCCCTTTTAAGCGATACACTGGGATTGTCAGAGGTAGGCCGTTGGCAATCTCGCCAACCACAATATTCTCTTGGCTGATTAATTCTTTACTCATGGCGATTACCTTAAATAATAACTGGCATCTTCAGCGCTACGAATGCACTCAATATTGCCTTGTTCAAGGATGTATTCAGCCGCTAATTCGTGGCATAAAAAGTACGGCATACTTTCGGTAAAGCCATACGCGCCACATTGGCTGAATACCAACCAGTCTTGCTCATTTAAATCGCTCGCTAATTGGTGTTCACCTAAGCAATCAAGGGCGGTGCAAAGTGGGCCGTATAAAGTCATTGCCGCAGGCTCAGCCGTCGATTCGCGAAGTAAGGCCGCAGGGAAATCTTGGCTTGTCACAGCTGGGCGAAGTAAATGGTTAATACCGCCTGATAAAATCACCTGCTGTTGATTGTAATTTACTTTACGCTCAACAACTGGCGTTGCGTAATGGCCGCATTCGCCCACCGCATAGCGGCCAAGTTCCATCCAAAGCTCTTTGACACCGGCATCTGCTTTAATGCTAGCCAAAGTCTCAATAAGTGCAGACCAATCGAGTCGGTTAGCATTTTGAGTATAAGGAATGCCTAAGCCACCCCCTAAGTCGAGAATATTAAGGTTAATGTTTAATGAGCGTGCTAGCTGTTGCAGTGGCGCAATCATCGCGCGCCATAGCTCGGCGAGCTTGTCAGTGCTCAGCATATTGCCCCATTGGAAAATATGCAGACCATCAAAGCTAAGAGCTGGGTAATCACTTGCAGTGAGTGCTTGCCACTCATCGCAGCCCAAACCAAAAGGAGTAAGGTTATCGCCGCCAAGTGGATTCTTTTCGCTGTCTGGCCAACGAAGTTGAACACGCAATAGAACTTGCAGCTGACAATTTGCTTTTGTTGCTTGTTCGTTTAACCAGCGCACTTGGTTAATGCTCTCGGCGACAAAAGTACGTACGCCGCGAGCAATAAAATGTGAAATTTGTTTAGGGCTCTTTGCAGGCCCAGTGTTGAGCACGCGCTCGCTATCGATGCCTTGGGCAAGTACTTGCTCAAGTTCACCTTTACTTGCAACATCAAAGTTAAATCCTGCGCTGTCTAAACATTGAATAATGCGAGACAACGGGTTGGCCTTAACGGCATACCAAAGTTTCACATCGGTTTGCGCAGTCAGTTGATTTAAATGTGCAGTTAATTTATCTAAATCATAGATAAAAAATGGCGTATCAAGATGCGTTGAAACTTGCTCAACCGCTTGCTTGATGGGCGTGCTCAAAAAGCTCATTAACGTAAAACCTCTTCTAACAGTAATGATGCATCGCTTTGTTCATCACGGTATTTCACGATCAATGCACACGACATGCTAAGACCTTGTTCACGAGCCCATGCATTTGAAGCTGGGCGAGAGCCTGGGATCACAATCGCGTTTTCTGGGATGGCTTCACCTTTGTCTAGCTGGCGTTCGTTAACGCAATCGTAGACAGGAATAGTTGCAGATAAGCGTACACCTGGCGCAAGTACAGCACCTTTTTTCACAACCACACCTTCAACAATAACGCAGCCTGCACCGATGAATGCGTCATCTTCAATAACCACAGGGCTGGCACCAATTGGCTCAAGCACACCACCTAATTGTACTGCTGCACTTAGATGAACATTTTTACCCACTTGTGCGCATGAACCCACTAATGCGTGGCTGTCGACCATCGTGCCTTCGTCGATGAACGCGCCAATATTTACATATGCTGGTGGCATGATAATGGTGCCTTTAGCAACGTGTGCGCCACGACGAACACTGCTACCACCTGGTACCATACGCACGCCAGCATCGGCTGCAAAGCCTTGTGGAGCTAAGTTGTGCTTATCAACAAAACCACCCGGGAACTCAGTGTTTGTGCCATTTTTAAAGGCTTCTAAAATGCCTTGTTTAACTTCAACATTGGCGTGCCAGTTGCCGTTCTCGTCTTGTGTTGCCGCGCGAACTGCGCCTGATTCTAAGTTGTTTAATAATTCTAACCAGCTCATGATAAAACCTGTTTTTAGTTCCAAGATAAAATTGTGTTGTTTGCGTGGGTGATGCTGTCTGTTTGCTCAAGCTCTAAATGCGTAAGCGGCGGACGTAAATGCGGGGTATTTATTTTACCTTGCAGGTGCATCAGTACTTTTACGGGGATTGGATTTGCCACAGCGAATAAACTTTGAATCGCTTGCGACCAATCGGTGAATAGATTTGGGTATTGACCACTTAAACTGCGTTTAACAAACTCATGGGTTTGACTCGGCCAAGCATTCGCGGCAACCGAAACTAAACCTTTTGCTCCTGCTTGAGCAAAATACGGCATAAGAGCATCATCGCCACTAAATATGGCCAGTGTTGGCGATGCCGTTCTAAAGCCTTCAAATTTGCTAATGTCGCCACTGGCTTCTTTTAAAGCCCAAAGATTTTTGTGGTCAGCAAGGTTTTTGATCACCTGCGGTGAAATCTCAACTGCACTGCGTCCAGGTACGTTATACAGCATACATGGGTGATTACTTGCATCAAGAAGGCTTTCAAACCAATGTGTTTGGCCAACTACCCCAGGTTTTGCATACAGAGGTGAGCCCAATAGATAGCCATGAATAGGTAGTTGGTTGCAGTATTCAACCCAAGCAACTTGTTGCTTGAGGTTCATGCCGCCCACAGCAACCATGAGTGGTACACTCGGTGCTAATTGGCAAACATGCTCAACGATGGCTTGTTGCTCTTTGAGTGAAAGCGCCAGTCCTTCACCGGTACTGCCAAGTAATAAAATGCCGTTATTTGCATCTTGCTGCTCAGCGACCAGTTGTTCAAGGGCCGTGTAATCGACCTCGCCAGATTCAGAAAATGGCGTGACAAGCGCTGTCCATAATGGATAGTCGTTTAAATCAAAATTGTTGATCATCTCTCACGAACTTATAAGGTATTCGAAGAGTTTATGCGGGAACATTTGAATGGAGCCGCATGTCGTCGTTCGAACAAGGTATAATTCGAAGAGCGAATGGGCTTAAAATAATAAAGACGCGACGGCCTTATTATACTAAGACCAGAAGCTCTCCACCAAACTAATCAATAGCACTTTGCTATTGTTGGTGACAGTCGCTGGGATTCAGCCCAGTCGCCCGAAATAAGCACCTCACAAACGGTGTTACTTCTCGGCGTTAATTCCCCTCACGTATGATCAACAGAGTCTGTGCTCTTCCCATACGCTACCTGAATAACGCACCTCTTCCAGCCCTTTATGCTCGCTTTAAAGGTTAAAGCCAACATACTTAAATAGGGTATTTGCAGCGATTAAAGCATTTTAGCCGTCTAGGTGTCAAGGCGAGGAATTTGTTTTTTAGTGACCGAATTTGCAACATGGTTACGTATAACCGTGTTTTTACGTACACTTAGCGCTAACCAAATCAATTGGAAAAATGATGGAAAAATTTAACGATATTTATCAACGAGCCGTATCTCGAAAGGGCAGTGAAGAAATGCTGCAAGCACTGTTATCAAACCCGCTCGACGATGCTGATATTGCTAAAATGCATGACGATTTATGGTTAGAAGAGTTCACGCGTAAAGTCTTTCAAAGCGGTTTTTATTGGTCTGTTATCAATAATAAATGGGCTGGTTTTCGTGATGTGTTTTGGGATTTCAGTGTAGAAAAATTGTTGATGATGCCGCCAGATATGCTCGAGCAAAAAGCCAGTGATGAGCGAATTGTTCGTAATTTTAAAAAAGTACAAACGATCCCAGAAAATGCGTACATGATCCACGAAGTTGCTGAGAAGCATGGCAGCTTTAGCCAATTTATTGCAGATTGGCCTACTGACAATATTATTGGTTTGTGGGCTTATCTTAAAAAGCATGGTGCGCGTTTAGGGGGAAATACTGGCCCATACGCTTTACGAGCGCTTGGTAAAGATACTTTTTTACTTTCTCGGGATGTAGAAGCCTATTTGCGTGCCCATGAGTTGATAGATGGCGGCTTACAAACTAAAAAGTCACTGCAAGCAGCGCAAGATTTTTTCAACGAATTACAACAGCAAAGCGGTTACAGCCTGCAGGCACTAAGCCAACTAGTGGCCTATGGTGTAGGCGATAATCGTGTGGGTGTCGCAACACGTTAAGGACAGTTATGAAACTGCAAACTCGATACACAGATATTAGTGAACTACTTGCTATCAAGGATATGCCGAGCGCCGTTGCCGAGCCGCAATTACTGCTATTTAATGACAAGCTAGCTGATAATTTCGCAATTAAACACGACAGCGAATTTTTAGCTAAATTGCTATCTGGTTCAACGATAGATAACGACGTTGCACCGGTTGCTCTTGGTTACTCAGGTCATCAATTTGGTCATTTTTCACCGCGTCTTGGTGATGGTAGAGCGCATTTACTTGGGGCTATTGCAGATAAAGATGGCACATTGTGGGACTTGCAGCTAAAAGGCGCTGGAGCAACAGTGTTCTCGCGCGGTGGTGATGGTCGCTGTGCCATTGGTCCAGCTGTTCGAGAGTACATTATGAGTGAGGCACTTCATGCGCTTGGCATCGCAACTACGCGCTGTTTAGCTGTGGTTACAACTGGCGAAACGGTATATCGTCAGCCACCACGCCCGGGGGCAGTTGTTACTCGCCTAGCTAAAAGTCACATCCGTGTTGGTTCATTTCAATACTTAGCTACACAAGGTGATATAGAAGGGCTAGAGAAGCTCGTTGATTACGCAATTAATTGTCATTTTCCTGACATTAACAGTACGGGTGAGCAGCGTTATATTGAGTTTTTAACTGCTGTACTCGATAAGCAAATAGAGCTGGTTATCAGTTGGATGCGAATTGGCTTTATACACGGTGTGATGAACACAGATAATACCTTGATTAGTGGTGAAACCATTGACTATGGCCCTTGTGCGATGATGAATCAGTTTGACCTAGACACGGTATTTAGTTCGATTGACCATCAAGGGCGTTATGCATTTGGAAATCAACCGAATATTGCTAATTGGAATATTGCACGCTTGGCTGAAAGCTTAATTCCGTTATTTGCTGATCAAGAGAGTGCCGTCGAACAACTCTCACCGGTTGTAAATGGCTTTGCAGCTAAATTTAATGATGCATTTAATACTATGTGGCAGCAGAAATTAGGATTAGCAGGTCAGCACGAAGGCGATCATGCTTTAGTTTCAGAGTTGCTAGGTTTAATGAAGCAACATCAGCTCGATTATACTAATACTTTCAATGCTCTGACTGAATCTTTACTTGCGGATTTTGCAATTCCAACTAGTTTAAAAGAGTGGCATAAAAAGTGGAACGTGAGGACTTCGTCTAAAAGTTATGAAACTATGCGCGCTGTTAATCCTGCAGTCATTCCACGTAATCATACTATTGAAATGATCCTAGCGGAATACGAAGCATCGGGAGAAAGTTCATTAAAAGACGCCTTTTTAGAAGCATTTAACGATCCATATGTTTACGATGAGCGTCAATTTGAATGGCTTCAGGCCCCAAAAGATTATGATAAAAATTATCAAACTTTTTGTGGGACCTAGTCATTTAAATTAACTAGGAAAATTCCTATTTATTGAATTTAACTGTATGCTGATTGAGCGCTCTAATAGGCGGTGGTATTATAGGTTTTAGGCTAATCTATTGCTTTAAAAGATGATCTCATACGGTATTCGAAGCTGGTTTGGTCATACATTTAATCGCTTATCTACGAAATTAGGCTAGGCTATTATTAGTACCTTAATAGTTATGGATTAATTAATAAGTTGAATGTCAATGCAAAGTAACTAATCGTTTTTTGTATTGTTAAAGTTTTGATTACTCAAAAAATACGAGCTCTTACGAGCTTTATTATGAAAATGGGAAGGAAACAATGAAACTGAAATCACTGACTATAGCTTTGGCACTTGCTGCAACTAGTGCTTCAACATTTGCTGCTGAGAAACAAGGTTTTTATATCGGCGCATTTGGCGATTACTATGATAATTCATGGGAAAATGTTCGCGATTACGCACCAGGCGGCCTTGATGTTGATGATTCAACAGGCTGGGGTTTAGAGCTGGGTTATCGCTTTAGCGATTACTGGAGTGCTCGCTTAGAATATGCTGATATGGATTTTGACTGGACCGCTGAACTAAACGATGGCACATCGATGAGCGGTTCTGAAAGTGGTAAGCGTTACGGTATTGATGGTTTATATCACTTCGGTGGTGGCCCATTTTACGGTATTTTTGGTTTGAAAAACCTTGATGCTGTTGATGAGGATTTAATGTTTGCAAACGTTGGTGCTGGCTACCAACACTACTTCACAGATAACTTTGCTTTCAATGCCGAAACTTCTTTGTACCAAGGCCTTGATCGTGGTTACACCGATGTGGGTGCTAAGTTAGGTTTAAGCTATATCTTTGGTAATCAAAGCAGCTCTGCGGCTCCTGTTGAGCCAGCTCCTGTAGTAAGTGGACCTACAGATAGCGATAACGATGGCGTAATGGACGCTGATGACCAATGCGCAAATACACCAATGACTGATGCGGTAGATAGCAAGGGCTGTACTCTTTATGAAGAAAAAGAGGCAACAATCACTTTACTAGTTACTTTCCCGCATGATGTTGCAGAAGTACCAAATAAATACTTCAGCGATATTGCTGATGTTGCAGCATTTATGAAAGAAAACGAAGGCACATCAGTTGTTCTTGAAGGTCATGCATCAGCAGTTGGTGATGCGGATTACAACATGAAGCTTTCTGAAAAACGTGCTAAAGATGTAGCTGAAGAGTTAGTTAAAGACGGTATCTCATCAGATAGAATCTCTACGGTTGGTTATGGTGAAGAACGCCTGAAGAACAAAGCATATACGCTTGAAGCGCATGCAGAAAATCGTCGTGTTGAAGCACAAATTAGTACGGTTGAACGTGTAAAGGTTATGCGTAAGTAATAGATTACTATTAGCTTATTGTAATTTATTAATAATCTTGAGATTAAAGCTGAACTATTTTTATGGTTCAGCTTTTTTTATACCTTAAAAACGCATTTACTTTTTTAATAAACGCGATACTCTTAAAGGTATACGGCATGGTATAAAAATAAGGTACACTTATATTGATTTGAATCATCGCAGCAAATGGGTGATTATTGTACTATGTTCTTATTGTTATCTCGTGTAATTATCACTAGGTAAATTAGAGTTTTTTTGAGCACTGTTAATTTGGTATGGCATTCTATGGCATTTCGACGGTGCTAAACGTCACTTTTTTAGGTGGTGTTTTGAAATTAACAAATTTATTGTAGTTTTAGTTTATTAAGTTTGGATTAATTACTCATCATCTATCTTGACAGAGTTTAGGCTACACAGCCTTTAGTTACTTAAATGGAAGGGAAGGAAACATGAAACTAAAATCACTAACTATAGCTTTAGCGCTTGCTGCAACAAGTGCTTCTAGCTTCGCTGCTGAAAAGCAAGGTTTTTATATTGGTGCGTTTGGCGATTACTATGATAATTCATGGGAAAATGTTCGTGACTACGCACCAGGCGGTCTTGATGTTGATGATTCAACAGGCTGGGGTCTAGAGTTAGGTTACCGCTTCAGTGATTACTGGAGTGCGCGTCTAGAATACGCTGATATGGATTTTGACTGGAAAGCTGAATTAAACGACGGTACGTCGATGAGTGGTTCAGAAAGTGGTAAGCGTTACGGTATTGATGGTCTTTACCACTTTGGTGGTGGTCCTTTCTACGGTATTTTTGGTTTAAAAAATCTTGATGCGGTTGATGAAGATTTAATGTTTGCTAATGTGGGTGCAGGTTATCAACACTACTTTACAGAGCATTTCGCATTTAATGCAGAAACGTCTTTATACCAAGGTCTAGATCGTGGTTATACAGATGTGGGTGCTAAATTAGGTCTTAGCTACATCTTCGGTGCTCAAAGCGCGCCAGCTGAGCCTGTAGAGCCTGCTCCTACGGTTGTTCCTGTTGCTGTAGAACCAGTAGATAGCGATGGCGATAATATCCCTGATGCAGACGATCAATGTGCAAATACACCAATGACTGACGCTGTGGATGGCACTGGTTGTACGCTATATGAAGATCGTGAAGTAACTAAGAGCTTACTAATCACGTTCCCTAACAACACATCTAAAGTATCTCAACAATACCTAGATGATATTGATGCTGCAGCAGCATTCTTAAAAGAGCACCCAGGTACTGACGTAGTGCTTGAAGGCCATTCTTCATCAGTAGGTAAAGCTGACTACAATAAGTGGTTATCTAAGAAACGTGCTGATGCGGTTGCTAAGAAACTAATCGAAGATGGCATTGATCCAATGCGTCTAACTACTGTTGGTATGGGTGAAGAGCGTCTTAAAAACCCAGCAAACACACCAGAAGCTCACGCCGAAAACCGTCGTGTTGAAGCGAAAGTAACTGTCATTGAACGTGTTAAAGTAGAGCGTTAATCTAACTCTTTACGCAAATTTTAAAAACCCAGCCTAGTGCTGGGTTTTTTCTTTTCTAAGTACTAGGAATTGGTTAGATAGGAATGATTCTTAATAAATATTCATTTGAATAGCGTTTTTTTCTAGTACTATTCATGATATTTATAGTGACTATTAAACTCCTTACTTACCGCATGGATTTTCATCTATACTTAAAAGCTTTATAATTAACTGTCAGAATACTATAAGTACTGGGTCTTAATTGGTATTTAGCTTAATACTACCGAGTACTTTCACGTCACCAAGAGGGCAATATTGTGCTACAAGAATATCGTAAACACGTAGAAGAACGTGCCGCGTTAGGTATCGTACCAGCGCCATTAGATGCTCAGCAAACGGCTGATCTTATTGAATTAATCAAAAATCCACCGGCAGGTGAAGAAGAGTTTATCGTTGATCTTCTAGTTAACCGTGTGCCACCAGGTGTTGATGATGCTGCTTACATCAAAGCAGGTTTCTTGGCTGCAGTTGCAAAAGGTGAAGCGAGCTCTCCACTTGTATCAAAAGAAAAAGCAGCTGAGCTACTTGGTACTATGCTAGGTGGTTACAACATCGCGCCTATGATTGACCTTTTAGATGACGAAGCGTTAGCGCCAATCGTTGTTAAAGGTTTATCAAACACATTATTAATGTTTGATGCTTTTTATGATGTAGAAGAAAAAGCGAAAGCGGGTAACGAATTTGCTAAGCAAGTAATCGAATCTTGGGCAAATGCTGAGTGGTTTGTGAACAAGCCTGCAGTTGCTGAAAAAATCTCAGTTACCGTATTCAAAGTAACTGGCGAAACAAATACTGATGATCTTTCACCTGCACCAGATGCATGGTCTCGCCCTGATATTCCACTACACGCTTTAGCAATGCTGAAGAACGAACGTGATGGTATCAATCCTGAAAAGCCAGGTGAAGTTGGTCCAATCTCACAACTAGAAGAGCTTAAAACGAAAGGTTTACCTCTTGCATACGTTGGTGATGTAGTTGGTACGGGTTCGTCTCGTAAATCTGCAACTAACTCTGTACTTTGGTTCATGGGTGATGATATTCCTCACGTACCGAACAAACGCGTTGGTGGTGTATGTTTAGGCGGTAAAATCGCTCCTATCTTCTTCAACACAATGGAAGACTCTGGTGCATTACCAATCGAACTACCTGTTGATGAGCTAAACATGGGTGACCAAATCGATATCTTCCCATACGAAGGTGTTGTTAAGCGTCACGGTACTGATGAAGTAATCTCGACTTTCTCTCTTAAATCAGACGTAATTCTTGATGAAGTGCGTGCTGGTGGTCGTATTCCATTGATCATTGGTCGTGGTTTAACTGATAAAGCACGTGCATCACTAGGTATGGAAGCAGAAGATATCTTCCGTAAGCCAGCGCTTGTAACTGACTCTGGTAAAGGCTTCACATTAGCTCAGAAGATGGTTGGTAAAGCATGTAACATGCCAGGCGTACGTCCTGGTCAATACTGTGAGCCGAAAATGACAACTGTTGGTTCGCAAGATACAACAGGTCCTATGACGCGTGACGAACTTAAAGACCTTGCGTGTTTAGGTTTCTCTGCAGACCTAACAATGCAGTCTTTCTGTCATACATCAGCTTATCCTAAGCCAATCGACGTAAACACTCACCACACACTTCCTGATTTCATCATGAACCGTGGCGGTGTATCACTACGTCCTGGTGACGGTGTAATCCACTCATGGTTAAACCGTATGTTATTACCAGATACAGTAGGTACTGGTGGTGACTCACATACTCGTTTCCCTCTAGGTATTTCATTCCCAGCGGGTTCAGGTGCGGTAGCATTCGCAGCAGCAACAGGTGTAATGCCTCTTGATATGCCTGAGTCAATCTTAGTACGTTTCAAAGGTGAAATGCAGCCAGGTATCACACTACGTGACCTAGTTCATGCTATCCCTTACTACGGTATCAAAGAAGGTCTTCTTACAGTTGAGAAGAAAGGTAAGATCAACGAATTCTCTGGTCGCGTACTAGAAATCGAAGGTGTTGAGCACCTAACGGTTGAGCAAGCTTTCGAACTTTCTGATGCATCAGCTGAGCGTTCAGCGGCAGGTTGTACTGTTAAACTTTCTAAAGAGTCTATCGCTGAATACCTTGAGTCAAACATCGTAATGCTTAAGTGGATGATCTCTGAAGGTTACGGCGATGTTCGTACTATTGAGCGTCGTATCACAGCAATGCAAGAGTGGTTAGCTAACCCAGAACTTATGGAAGCTGATGCAGATGCAGAGTACAAGCACGTACTTGAAATCGATCTTGCAGACATCAAAGAGCCAATCCTTTGTGCTCCAAATGACCCAGATGATGCGCGTCTTCTTTCAGACGTAACAGGCGAGAAAATCGACGAAGTATTCATCGGTTCTTGTATGACTAACATCGGTCACTTCCGTGCTGCAGGTAAACTACTAGATGGTTTCAGTGGCCGTATCCCAACTCAACTTTGGGTTGCACCACCAACGAAGATGGACAAAGACCAGCTTACTGACGAAGGTTACTACGGTATCTTTGGTCGCGTAGGTGCACGTATCGAAACGCCAGGGTGTTCACTATGTATGGGTAACCAAGCACGTGTTGCTGATAAAGCAACAGTTGTTTCTACCTCTACGCGTAACTTCCCTAACCGTCTTGGTACTGGCGCTAACGTATTCTTAGCATCAGCTGAGCTTGCAGCAGTAGCGGCAATCTTAGGTAAACTACCTACACCTGCTGAGTACCAAGAGTATGCAGATAAGATCAATGCAACTGCAGCTGATACTTATCGTTACCTGAACTTCCACCGTATGCCTCAATACACTAAAAAGGCAGACAAAGTAATCGTTCAGCAAGCTGTTTAATTTTAGCTAAATTAAATGACAAGAAAGCCCGCTTTTAGCGGGCTTTTTATTTTAGATAAAATTTCTAAAATATTTATAAATACGATCTTAAAGCTACATAAATCATCATCAGCGTTTACATAATAACGCAAAAATTTCCTACCAATTGCATTAAAATCCTCGCCAATATTCTCAACGTATTAAGGCGAGATCGAAATGACTACATTAAACAACCAGAACCTTTTACAGCTTCGTTTTGTAAGCCAAGCACATATTGACGCAGTTAAGCCTTCTTTTGCTAACCTACCTGCTAACCCATACGCAGATGGTGAATTTCGTAAGCGTCGTTATTCAGTAATTAAAGTTGTTGATGGTGAATTAAAACTACAACCAACAAAAGCATTCGTGCAAGATGACTCAATCAATACATTCCAAGGTAATGTTGAGCGTACTTATGAAAATCTAGAAGATAGCTTATTAGCGACTGATGGCATGAAGCAAATCGTTAATCAGTTCCGTGATATGACGGGTATCAGCGATGATCGCGATATTGAAATTCACCAATTCAGAATGCTTGCGATCGACAGCGACACTCCAGCTGCACCTGAAGGTGTTCATCAAGATGGTTTTGATCACGTATGCGTATGTGGCGTATCACACGAAAACCTAGAGGGTGGTGAGCTACTTGTTTATGAACACCAACAAGCTGAACCATGTTTCAAAATGGAAATCAAAGACGGCATGTTCGCACTGATTAATGACCGTGAAGTATGGCACAACGCTACACCAATGAATAAATTAGACGCAAGCAAAGAAGGTTACCTTGATTGCTTCGTACTAACTGCGTAAGGGTAAACTATGAACTTAACGCAATTACGTCGCCAGTTCCCTGCACTTATGCAACAAGTTGCAGGTCAGTCACCTATTTTCCTTGATGGCCCAGGTGGCTCGCAAGTACCACAGTCAGTTCTAAGCGCTATGAGTGCATATTTGGGTTACTTCAACTCAAACTTAGGCGGCGCATTTTTCTCAAGTGATAAAACGGTAGAGTTAATGGCAAATGCTCGCCAAGCTGCAGCCGATTTATTAAATGCGCCATCTAAAGAGCAAATCGTGTTTGGTGCAAACATGACAAGCTTAACGTTTAGCTTTAGCCGTGCCATCTCGCGTGATTGGACTGCTGATGATGAAATTATCGTCACCAATGCCGATCACTTCTCAAACGTATCATCTTGGCATCAAGCCGCTGAAGATAAAGGCGCGACAGTAAAAACTACCCTTATCAACGAAGCTGATTGCAGCCTAGATATGGCACATTTTGAAAGCCTTTTATCTAGTAAAACAAAGCTTGTTGCTGTGACATATGCGTCGAACACGACAGGCTCAATTAATGACATTAAACGCATCGTTGAGCTTGCACATGCTGTTGGTGCGCTAGTTTATGTTGATGCCGTACATTATGCACCTCATGAGCTAGTAGACGTACAAGCACTTGATTGTGACTTCTTAGCCTGCTCTGCATATAAGTTCTTTGGTCCTCACCTTGGTATTGTCTATGGCAAACGTGAGCACCTTGAAGGTTTCACACCATATAAAGTTGAACCTGCAAAAGATGTTGCGCCAGGTCGCTGGGAAACGGGTACACAAAGCTTTGAAGCGCTAGCTGGCTTAATTGCTGCTGTTGATTACATTGCTGCAATTAGTGAGCTTGATGATACTCATTCACGCCGAGATAAATTAGCTGCTGCATTTGCTATGACTAAACAGCACGAAATGACATTAAGTAAGCATTTCTTAACGCGTTTAGCTGATTACCCGCGCATCAAGTTGTTCGGTATTGATGATCTAGAGCGCGTAGCTTCACGCACACCGACTTTTGCTTTAACGTTTGAAGGCATCGAGCCACGTGTTGTGTCTGAATTTTTAGGTAAGCAACATATTTGTGTGTGGGATGGTAACTTCTACGCTCAAGGCTTATGTAAGCAGCTAGGTGTATTAGAATCAGGCGGTGTAGTACGCATTGGTTGTATGCATTACAACACAATTGAAGAGCTTGATAAGGTTTTTGATTTATTTGATCAATTACTGGCAGATTAAAGCTGAGTTGTTGGTTTTAAGCAGCCCGAGTGGGCTGCTTTTTGTTAGCATAAAAAGCGTGATATCAAACGTTGCATTCTTTCTACTAACAGCTTGCCGCTAAGATTGTGGTTGGCCATATATTTGTTCCGCGCGGTTGAATAAGACCCACGAGGTTAAAATATACTTATCATTTGAAATTGGCTTATTACCACGGTGTGTGTGGGTAAAATAGCCCGGTGCTACGACCATAGAACCCTGTTTAGGCGATATTTTTCGTTGTTGATAGTAAAACTCAGTTTCACCACCTTCTTCTACATCATTTAAATAAAACATAAATAACAGCACACGATGCAGAGCTTCGTTGTGGTCTGCTTGCGGATATACCTCGCTATGCCAATAAGGGTAACCACCTTTATTGATATCGTATTTTTGTGCTTGAATTGGACCCATACGAAAAATCTGCTGCACGAGTAATGGCAATTGTGGTTTGCCGACTTCTTCAAAGTTATCTTGTGTTAGGTCAACAGGTTTGCCTGTTTGCGGATGGTAAACCTTTAAACCAAAGGCGCCAATCATCATAAAAATATGCTCTTCAAGGTATTTGAAGACGTAACCCGCAGTCGTTTGTTGAATATGCTTAAGTTGCTCAGCGTATTCAGAGTGATTATTAAGGTATAAATCGCGGCTGTCTTTTTTCGCTAAATCTACTCCGCCTGAGGTAGTGCCTTGTTTTAAATGAGGGCTTTGTTCAAATACCGTGATAAAGTTGTCGCAAAATTCTTTGCTGAGGGCGTTTTCGTATACGCGAATAAAGTCCGTCATGAGCTACCTTTAGTTTATATTTTTTATAGGGTTACTATGTTTACTGAAACTATCACACCACGCTTTAGCGAAACAGATGTGCTAGGGCACATCAACAATACCGTACTCCCTGTATGGTTTGAAGCCGCCCGAGCGCCTATTTTCAGGTTTTTTACGCCTGATTTAAACCCTTATGAATGGAAACTGATCATTGCTAAGGTTGAAGTAAGCTTTGTGGGTGAGTTGTTTTATGGTCACGATGTCACAGTGAAAACCAGTGTTGAGCATGTCGGCTCTAGTTCATTCGTACTGCGCCAAGAGGCTTGGCAGCAGGATAACTGCTGTGCCGTTGGTAAAACCGTACTAGTACGTTACGACTTTGCAAATAAATGCTCGCAAAAACTTAATGAGCAAGAAAGGGCTGACCTCACAGCGCATCTAATCGCTGATGAATAAGCCATTTTTTGCCGACATTTATGTGTGCTTGGGGTAAAATGCGCCTTCATTATTTTGACTGAGTAATTTTGGGTTACACGCAATGCTGTTAATGATCGACAATTATGATTCGTTTACATACAACCTAGTGCAATATTTTCAGCGCTTGGATCAAGATGTATTAGTTAAACGAAACGATGAGATCAGTATCGCTGAGATTAAACAACTTAACCCAGAGCACGTCGTACTGTCACCTGGGCCCTGTTCGCCAAACGAAGCGGGTATTTCTTTACAAGTGGTGGAACAACTAAAAGGGCAGTTGCCAATTCTCGGTATTTGCTTAGGGCACCAAACCATTGCTCAGGCTCTGGGTGCTGATGTTATTCGCGCTAAGCAAGTGATGCATGGTAAAACATCATTAGTTAAGCATAGCAACCAAGGTGTGTTTAATGGTTTAGCTAACCCGCTGACGGTGTGTCGTTATCACTCACTTGTGGTTGATAAACAAAGCTTACCTAGTGACTTCACTATTACTGCATGGACAGAACAAAATTCTGATTTTGATGAAATTATGGGGATCATGAATAATGATTTAGCACTTGAAGGCGTGCAATTTCACCCCGAAGCAATTTTGACCCAACAAGGGCTTGAATTACTTGCTAACTTTTTAACTCGCTTCTAATCTTAGGCTAGTGAATTAACAAATATGACCGACAATACGCCTGTGCAAATGACTGAAGAAACCCGACAACAAAGGACTGCGATGGTGCTTAATGAGCGCGCGCACGATCTTTTGCTTGGTCATAGTTTTGCGCAGCGCCAAATTGGCTTTATTCATACCTTAGAAATCGATTATGGCGAGTCAATGGAGCAACGTACTTTATTAGAAGTAGAAGTTGCTGCTGAAAAAAAACGTCAGAAGGTAAGTACGGCGCATCATAAATATCGTGCTCAAGCGAGTAAGCAGTTACATCAAGTTATTGAAACAGCGATGAATAAGCAGCTTGAAGATATTGATACTGTAATTCACGAAACGATTGGGATTCAAGACAGTGTACCTGCTATTTTAGATATTTTAGCTGTACGTTCAGCTTCAGTGGGTCGACTTGAGCCTTTGGTTAAAGATTTAAGCTGGCTGGGGCGCGAGCTAGTCGCGTTTGTGAACTTGCCTTTTTACCGTCAACAACGTAATAAGCATACTTCCGTTAAAGTTGATAACCCGCTTTTAGCACTTCGTTACATTGGTTTAGATAACTTGAAGTTTGTCGTGCCGACATTTGCTGTACGCCACTGGATGCCCCATAGTACTGAGCCATTCCCGCTTTTAAAGCGTCGACTAAGAGATAATTCAATGGCGTGTGCCATTGCAGCGCAAGAAATAGCAAAGCTAAATGGCGTAAATGAAGAACATGCATTTACGCTTGGAATGCTGCTTGATGTTGGGAAGATTGCCTTAGTACGTTTGTATTTACGCACTTTTGAGCGAGTTTGGCAGCGTAAAGTAACTATGGCTCGTGATGAACAAAAGAAAGACTTGCATACTGCATTATTAGAGCTCAAGCCTGATCCTTTGTTTTTAAGTAGTTTGCTTAGCAAGTTGTCATTAAAAGTAACCGCAACAGTAATTGAACAAATGGCCTTTAGGTATTTACCATTTAATGCGGTGATGCAGCAGTTAACGACTCCATTAGCTAAAAACGATGAATATTTGCCGCTTACCAAGGTGATTTTAAAAGCACGTTGTTACGCTCAGTTTTTAAGTTTAAATGAGCATCAATTGGTCGAAAGTGACGAAACTGAGCGTTGGTTTGCACACTTCGATTTCACTAAGGAGGAGCTTGAACAGTTAGCTAAATGCAATTTTGAGCACTTTCATATCCAAATTAATTAAAAAAATTGTTAATTTTTTTGCGACTATTCATTCATTGTTTATCAATCCACAGCGACAAAGTTTTTGTCATTAGCCAGTGCTTGGCTCACTAGCCTTACGCCTTTTTGTAGTATTTCGAGCAAAAAAAGGCCTTCAAATAGTTATTCACTATCCATGAAAAAATATCTCAAGCCCTTTGTTTTCAAGGCCTGCATGAAAGTTTTCTAAGAGACATAACGAAAATTTTCTGAAATAATGGATGAATGAAAATTGAACCAAAGAGTAATTTTGGTGATTTTGCGCTAAGCTCAATCGGCTAAGTAAAATGGCTTAGTTTTGCTTTAAAGCGCCACCAAACTCTGTGTGTGCTTACAATTATGAGGATATAAAATGACAGTCAATCGCGAATTATTTGATCAAGTAATGGTTCCAAACTATGCACCATCAAGTGTTATTCCAGTTCGAGGCGAAGGTTCTCGCGTATGGGACCAAGAAGGTCGTGAATTTATCGATTTTGCGGGTGGAATTGCTGTTAACTGTCTTGGCCATTGTCACCCAGCTCTTGTAAGTGCATTAAAAGAGCAAGGCGAAAAGATTTGGCACTTATCAAATGTAATGACTAATGAGCCAGCGCTTCGCTTAGCTAAAAAGCTAACTGATGCAACGTTCGCTGAAAAAGTATATTTTGCTAATTCAGGTGCAGAGGCAAATGAAGCGGCACTTAAACTTGCACGCCGTTTTGCACTTGATAACTTTGGTGAGCAAAAGTCACAAATTATCTCATTCAACAAAGGTTTCCACGGCCGTACTTTCTTCACTGTAACAGTAGGCGGTCAAGCTGCATACTCTGATGGTTTTGGTCCAAAACCTGGTGATATCGTTCACTGTGACTACAACGATTTAGCGGCATTTGAAGCGCTTATCTCAGACAATACTTGTGCGGTAATGATGGAACCTCTACAAGGTGAAGGTGGCATTATTTCGCCAACTGCTGAGTTTGTTGAGGGGGTTCGTGAACTGTGTACTAAACACAATGCACTACTAATCTTTGATGAAGTACAAACCGGTGTTGGCCGTACGGGTGAGCTTTATGCTTATCAAGGTCTAAATGTAACTCCAGATATCTTAACGACTGCAAAAGCATTAGGTGGTGGTTTCCCTATCGGTGCGATGATCACCACAACTGATATTGCTAAGCACTTAAAAGTGGGTACTCATGGTTCTACTTACGGTGGTAACCCACTTGCGTGTGCAGTAGCTGAAGCTGCATTCGACACAGTAAATACACCAGAAGTACTTAACGGCGTTAAAGAAAAGTCAGCGTTATTCCGTGAGTTACTAACTGCGATTAACGAAAAGTACAATGTATTCACTGAAATCCGTGGCGAAGGTCTATTAATTGGTGCTGTAGTAACAGAGCAATTCAAAGGTCGTGCAAAAGAGTTTTTAGTGGCTGGTACTGCAGAAGGCGTTATGTCTTTAGTAGCTGGCGCTGATGTTGTTCGTTTCACTCCGTCACTTGTAATTCCAGAAGCTGATATCCGCGAAGGTATGGCTCGTTTCGAAAAAGCAGTTGCAAAAGTCGTTAACGGCTAAACGAAACTGTCATTTCAGGGCAAGTTAAGCTTGCCCACATTTCTTAATTTACCGTTATTTATAAGGGAGCAAGCGGACTTATGATGATCCTTCGCCCAATCCAGCAAAGCGATTACCAAGCGTTAGTAAAGATTGCTGATGAGTCAGGCCATGGCTTTACGTCTTTGCCTAATAATGAAGAGTTATTACAAAAGAAAATTGATCATTCTGTCAGCTCATTTGCAAAAGCTGCGCAACAGCCAGGTGATGAAGGTTACTTGTTTGTTCTTGAAGATAGCGAAACGGGTGAAGTTGTAGGGACTTCGGGGATTGAAGCTGCAGTTGGTTTAGATGATGCTTTTTATCATTATCATCTAAGCAAAGTGATTCATTCTTCTCGTACGTTAGACGTGTATAAAGCCGTTGATATATTAACCCTGTGTAACGATTACACCGGCGCAACTGAGCTGTGCACATTATTCTTAAAAGATGGCTACCGTAAAAATAATAACGGTAAATTGCTTTCAAAAGCGCGTTTTATGTTTATTAATCAACATAAAGAGCGTTTTGCTGACACCGTAATTGCTGAGATGCGTGGTGTTTCTGATGACAATGGCGAAAGCCCATTCTGGCAATGGCTAGAAGAGCACTTTTTCTCGATGGACTTTCCAACGGCAGATTACTTAACGGGTATTGGCCAAAAAGTATTTATTGCCGAGTTAATGCCTAAATATCCTATTTACGTCAACTTACTGAGCAAAGATGCGCAAGCTGTGATTGGTCAAGTGCATGATAATACACGCCCTGCGATTGAACTTTTAAAGAGCGAAGGTTTTACCTTCAATGGTTATGTAGACATTTTTGATGCAGGCCCAACTGTTGAAGCAAAAGTTGATAACATTGCTACAGTGAGAAATGCCCAAACGGTTAAAGTAGAAATTGGTGAAAGCCAAGGCGACACTACGGTATTGTTAGCAAATGATAAAATTGCTGATTTTAGAGCAACCGTGACTCAAGTTAGCCTATCATGTGATGCCGATAGCATTACAATCTCAAGTGAATTAGCAAAAGCACTTCACTTAGAAGCGGGTGATTCAGTATCACTTGCAAAACTATAGAATTCAGGAGACATATTAATGACTCATGCAGCGCAATTTATTAATGGTCAATGGCAAGCAGGCCTTGGTCATACTTTTCAATCTGTAAACCCAGCAAATAATGATGTAATTTGGCAAGCAAACACTGCCACTGCTGAACAAGTAGACGGCGCAGTCGCTGCTGCACGTGAAGCATTTTACAGCTGGGCTGATAAAACATTTGCAGAGCGTTTAACGATTGTAAAAACATTCGCAGAAACGCTTAAAGAGCACAGCGAAGAATTAGCGATTGCTATCGCACAAGAAACAGGTAAACCACTTTGGGAAACACGTACTGAAGCAGGTGCGATGGTGGGTAAAATTGCTATCTCTGAAAAAGCATTTTTAGAGCGCACAGGTGATGTTGAAAACCCAATGCCACAAGGTCGTGCGATGATCCGCCACAAGCCTCATGGTGTAGTAGCTGTGTTTGGTCCTTATAATTTCCCTGGTCACTTACCAAATGGTCACATTGTGCCTGCACTTCTAGCTGGAAATACCGTGGTATTTAAGCCGTCTGAGCTAACGCCAGCAGTTGCTGAGTTAACGTTAAAGTTATGGCAAAAGGCTGGCCTGCCTGCAGGTGTTATCAACCTAGTGCAAGGTGAAGTAGAAACGGGTAAAGCGCTGGCATCTCATAAAGGGATTGACGGTTTATTCTTTACGGGCTCTTCGCGCACTGGTCATATTTTACATGAACAGTTTGCTGGTCAACCGGGTAAAATCTTAGCCTTAGAAATGGGTGGTAATAACCCGCTTATCGTTACTGATGTTGCTGATACTAAAGCGGCTATCCACGATATTATTCAATCTGCGTTTATCTCTACAGGTCAGCGTTGTACATGTGCGCGTAAGTTATTCTTACCAGCAGGCGAGCAGGGTGATGCCATCCTAGCGGGTCTTATTAAAGCAACGAAAGCAATTAAAGTCGGTGACTACGACGCAGAAGATCAACCTTTCATCGGGTCAATGATTTCTTCAGCGGCAGCAGCTGGTATGGTCAAAGCGCAACAGCAGCTTGTTGAGCTTGGCGCAGAAGTGCTTGTTGAGCTTACACATAAAGAAAATACCGGTTTTGTAACTCCGGGTATTTTAGAGTGTACAAATGTCGCTAACTTCCCAGACGAAGAGCACTTTGGACCACTGCTTAAAGTATTCCGTTTCACTGATTTTGATGCTGCTATTGATAAAGCGAATGACACAAGCTTTGGTTTATCAGCTGGCTTATTAAGCGACAGTGCAGCAGATTACGACCATTTCCTACGTCGTATTCGTGCGGGTATCGTAAACTGGAACCGTCCTATCACGGGTGCATCAAGTGCTGCACCATTTGGTGGTATTGGTGCATCAGGTAACCACAGAGCAAGCGCATATTATGCTGCTGACTATTGTGCATATCCGGTTGCTTCGGTAGAACTTGAAAAAGTAGCAATGCCAGCGACATTAAGCCCAGGCTTAAAAATTGATTAATAATCGTAAATCATTACAAAAAGCAGCTTCGGCTGCTTTTTTTGTATGAGATGCTTGGCAAAGGTAGCAATTAAAAGCGCTTTCTGCTTAAATCTAAAGAGATAGTTTTTTATTAGGTGTGTAGTCGTATGGTTTTAGATAGGCAAGGGTACGATGATCTTGTCATGTATCTCACTCAAAATTTAGCGCTTTTTGAGAAGCCGGGTCAAATTAAACCAGGAGCTCCAACAGTGTTAGAGCTGATTGAAGATGTGATAGCTGAAAATGTCATGTTACTTTGCGAGCAACACACAGAGCTTAGTACTGAACAACGCAGCCAAATTGTTCGCGAAGTCGACGGTATCGTATATGACTTACAAGAAGTGCTAAGCAGCGTCACCAATCATACAGTAACCGTTGAACAGCACGCGTTTATAGATGAGTTTGCTGGATTAGTGAAAAACTTATTTGATAGTGCTGTTGTAGAAAGTGCTTAATGTATAAAGCACAACACAATTTCTAGTCTTTAAGCGAGCAGCTCAACGTTAGGCAACTCGCTTTCCTTTAAAGCTCACCTCTTATCCCTTGCATCTGTGTGTGACTTGCTTACAATCAAGCAAAATAACTTTAAGAGATAAAGCACATGCAAGCGAATGTAAAATGGGTAGAAGGCGATACGTTTATTGGCCTTTCAAATTCAGGTCATAATGTAGTTTTTGATGCAGGTAGCGATAGTGCTGCGCCAAGCCCAATGGAAATGGTTTTAATGTCAGCAGGTTGTTGTTCATCTGTTGATGTTGTTAGTATTTTAAAAAAAGCCAAGCAGTCATTTTCTGATGTGCAAGTTAAGCTAACAGCTGAGCGTGCTGAATCAGCGCCTCGCGTGTTTACTAAGATTAACCTACACTTTGTGGTTACCGGTGATAATGTCTCTGAAAAGCACCTTGCAAGAGCGGTACAACTGTCTGCTGAAAAGTATTGTTCTGTAGCCTTAATGCTTGATAAGACAGTAGAAATTACGCATAGTCATGAAGTTGTGCAAGAACAGGTAAAATAACGCTTTTTCCGAGCAGAAAATTCGTATAAAATCCGCGAACTTTTATTTCTGCTGGTGCAGGTTTCACTCGTTTTAAGGTTGGTTTAGCATGAATAAACCCTTCGATAAAATTAAGCTTCATGGCTTTAATAACTTAACTAAGAGCTTAAGCTTTAGTATTTACGATATTTGTTACGCAAAGACGGAACAACAGCGTAAAGAATATATTGAATATATCGACGAACAGTACAGTGCTGATCGCCTTACCGATATTTTAGGTGAAGTTGTGGATATTATTGGCGCAAACATTCTAAATGTTTCTCGCCAAGATTATGATCCGCAAGGTGCCAGCGTGACAATCTTGATCTCTGAAGAGCCAATTGAGCAACAAACAACGTATGACGTTGATGAGGCGCCGGGCCCTCTTCCTGAAACAGTAGTAGCGCACTTAGACAAGAGCCACATCTGTGTTCACACATACCCAGAAGCACACCCTGATGATGGTATTTGTACGTTCCGTGCTGATATCGAAGTATCAACGTGTGGCATTATTTCGCCATTAAAAGCGTTAAACTTCTTAATTCACAGCCTTGAGTCTGATGTTGTAACAATTGACTACCGCGTACGTGGTTTTACTCGTGACGTAGATGGTGTTAAACACTATATCGATCACGCAATTAACTCAATTCAGAACTACATGACTGAAGATACCAAAGAAGCGTACCAAATGATGGACGTGAACGTGTATCAAGAGAACTTGTTCCACACGAAGATGATGTTAAAAGAAACTGACTTGAATACTTACCTATTCGGTGTTTCTACAGCAGATCTTTCTGAAGAAGAAGAAGAAGTTATCTACTCTAAGCTGACCCGCGAGATGCAAGAAATCTTCTACGGTCGCAACTTACCAGACACTGAGTAAGTCACTAAAGCTTTAAAGAAACGGCGCGTAATGTAAGTTACGCGCCGTTTTTTTATGCCTCATTGACTGCACTTATCTGTGCTTATATGCTGATTAAAAGGCCAATTTAAGGATAGATATGTCAGTTGTTCTCTCGCAGTCAGTATTTTTAGCAGAGCAAGTGCGTGACCATGAAGGACCCGCAGCTAAGCGTTCTGGTATCACCTTGTATGAGCTTATGGAGCGAGCAGGGCTGGCGACTTATCAGCAAGCTATCAGCTATTTTCCTAAAACAAGTACATTCGTTGTGTTAGCGGGCGTTGGTAATAATGCCGGTGATGGTTATGTTGTTGCTCGTTTAGCTAAACAAGCGGGCAAACAGGTTACGGTTATTGCAGCAATACCTGATAAACCGCTCAAAGGTGATGCGCTCAGTGCTCAGCAAGCTTGGCTCGACGCAGGAGGGGAAATAACCGCTGATGCCAGTGCTATTGAGCGTGCAGATATCATTCTTGATGGCCTGCTTGGCACGGGAATTCAAAGCGCGGTGCGCGAGCCTTTTTCACAGCTGATTAAAGCTGCCAACGAAAGCCAAGTGCCGATAGTTGCTATTGATCTACCTTCAGGCATTCATGCAGACACAGGTGTCGTACAAGGAGTGGCAATAAAAGCCGCGCTCACTGTGACTTTTGTGGGGATTAAACAAGGTTTAGTGACAGGGCAAGGTAGAGCGCATGCAGGGACATTAGAGTTTAATGGTTTAGGTATTGAAGATGCCTTTTTAAAACTGACATCACCCACGGCAGAGCTTATCAATTATCAGACACAGCCGAGGCTTTCTGATCGCGATAACAACAGCCATAAAACCAGCCATGGTAAATTGCTGTGTATTGGTGGTAATTCAGGCACTGGAGGCGCTATTCGTTTAACTGCAGAGGCAGCGCTTCGCACCGGTGCGGGTATGGTCAAAGTGTATACCCATAGTAGCTCTATTCTACCAGTGAGTATTGGCCGGCCAGAACTTATGGTGACAGATACAAACCTGATTAGCGCCCTAGAGTGGGCAACCTGTGTGGCTATTGGCCCAGGACTTGGTCAAGACACTTGGTCGGAAACAACCTTTGAAGCAGTAATGCAGTATTGCTTTACTAATAACAAGCCTCTGGTTATTGATGCCGATGCACTTAATTTAATGGCTCAGCATGCTTCGTCATTTCCATTGGCTAATACCGTTATTACACCACACCCCGGTGAGGCTGCAAGGTTACTTAATTGTCGTGCTAGTGATATTGAAGAAAATCGCTTTCATGCGGTAAAGCAGCTCGCACGTAGCTATACCACTACCTGTGTACTCAAAGGTGCTGGCAGTTTAATTGCTGATAATAACCAAACATGGGTGTGTACCGACGGTAACCCTGCACTTGCGGTTGGTGGCAGTGGCGATGTATTAACAGGCATTATAGCGGCACTAATCGCACAGGGGCTTACTCCTCAGCAAGCAGCTTGCTTAGGCGTAACCTTACATGCAAAAGCCGGTGACATTGCCGCAGAACGTGAAGGCGAAAGAGGCATGTTAGCGAGTGATTTGTTTGTGATAGTGAGGGAGTTGGTTAACTGAGCCGTCAGCCGTCAGCCGTCAGCCGTCAGCCGTCAGCCGTCTGATCTGACCCCGATAAAGTAGACACGGGGTTTAATTAACTTGTTCGTACTGCATGGGACTTTTATACCCTAGGGTGCCATGCCTTCTTACTGAGTTGTAGTATTTTTCAATATAAAAATACGTTTGTGTTGTCATTTCACTACGACTCAGTTCATTTAAATTCTTTATCCACTCCTTTTTATACTGCGCGAAAAAGCTTTCTGAGCACGCATTATCCCAGCAGTTACCTTTTCTAGACATACTCACTGTGACACCTCTATTAGTTAACCACTTCACTGTTTCCTTTGCGACATACTGAGCTCCTTGGTCTGAATGAAAGAGCAAGTTCGAACCATCAGGTTTGCGTGCTGACCATGCTTTTCTCAGTGTTTTAATAACTAACTCGGCGTTGTTTATCCGACTTGTTACCCAGCCAACAACCTTACGAGAATACAAATCAAGGATGACGCATAAATACTGCCAACCATCTTTACAGCGTACTTGTGTGATATCTGATACCCACACGGTATTTGCTGTATCAACATTAA